>CAZBGH010000008.1:0-18677 GCA_964491335.1 uncultured Methanosarcinales archaeon
AAGACATAGAATAGCGAGGACAGATGCTGGCGAGCGAAGCGAGGGTTTCACAAAAACCTATCTAGATATGGGAAAGTAGTTTTAAAACTGTCACTACTAAGTTTATGATAATATTACCATATTATTCATAGTATTGTCCATAAATTCTTTATTGTAGCACTTTTCCCTTAAACCGCATTTATTGCATTTATTTTTAGATGTAGTGAAATCTGGAAGTTCTTTGCTTGATAAAGTTGATTTTACTTTAGTAATGGTTTCTTTTAGTTCATACTTCATAAAAGGGTTTATTGCTACATGCCTTTTCTCCTTTGAGTCCAAGTAAAAAACAAATCCTTCTTTTACTGGTCTTTTATAATGGTCTTCCAGTAACATGGCATATGCTATTATCTGCATTTTATGCCCTGGCCAAATGCCTATACTAGGGGCATTGCCAGTCTTTATTTCGACTGGAACTAAGCCTGTCTGCCAGTGCTCTACTTGATCTATTATGCCAATTAGCTCTAGTTTACGGGATATGATCTTAAACTCTGAAACTACTTTTGGGATCAATAGCTCCCAAAGCTTCTCTCCAAATACTAGATGAGTCTCAATAAAATTATAGACATTGTTACCCCTAGTCAGACTTTCTTCCATTATTAAGGGCCACAAGCTTTTAAAGACATCTCCTAGATTTATGCCAAGTGTCTCTAACCTCTCTTTATGATATCTTATAGCTTTTCTTAGATGCTCTGAGTAATGTAGTTTGTATAAATCTTGTATATCTTCCTTAGGAACTTTTCTTTGGATGCTAATGACAATATCTTTCTCATTTTTATTTATTAAATCGTAGGTTTCATGCCTAATAGAGCCTATTACAGCGTCTTCTCTCTCTGGCTCTTCCAGTTTAAGGACCTGCTGCAAATAAAGCTTTCTAGAGCAATATAAGTATGTAGAAAGCATAGACACTGTTAACATGCTTATGATGTTAGCCCAATTTGTTTATATATCTTACGTGGGCATGTCTAGTGACTAGTGCTAAAATATAATGTTAAATGAGCAAATTTACGGCTCTGTCCTAAATCTCGCTATCGCTCGCCATTGGCTTCAAAATGCTTAAAGTTTACATCATTGAAGATGCTGCGTTCCCGTAGGGAGCCTCCCCTCGCAACGCATTAGCAGTTTTACCCTAAGGCATTTTGACCTTGTGCCAATGGACTTTTAGGACAGAGCCAAAATTTACGATACCTTTTTAAAATAATAAATTAAGCTTAGTTTTATGGATATAAACACTAGGTTAGAACTGATAAGCCAAGTGGGAAAAGAGATAATAACAGAGGATGAGCTTAAAGCTTTATTAGAAACTAAGGACCACCCTGTAGCTTATGATGGGTTTGAGCCATCTGGAAAAATCCATATTGCTCAAGGTATACTTAGGGCTATAAACGTCAACAAGCTAACAAAAGCTGGGATTAAGTTTAAGATGCTTGTGGCTGATTGGCATGCATGGGCTAATAATAAGCTAGGTGGCAATCTTGAGCACATCCAGGTAACTGGTAAATACTTGATAGAAGTTTGGAAATCTACTGGTATGGATTTATCTAATGTTCAGTTCATCTGGGCAAATGATTTTGTTAAAAATCCTGAATATTGGAAAACCGTAATGCAAATTGCAAGAAATTCTAGTATACAAAGGATAATAAGAACAGGTCAAATAATGGGAAGGCAAGAATCTGAAGTGCTGCAGGCATCACAAATACTTTACCCTTGTATGCAGGCTGCTGATATATTCCATCTAGAAGCTGATATATGCCAACTAGGTATGGATCAGAGAAAAGTGAACGTACTTGCAAGAGAAATAGGCCCAAAGCTTGGTTACTGGAAACCAGTAATTGTAAGC
The DNA here is from genome assembly GCA_964491335.1 of uncultured Methanosarcinales archaeon. Taxonomy (GTDB): domain Archaea; phylum Nanobdellota; class Nanobdellia; order Woesearchaeales; family JACPIF01; genus JACPIF01. The sequence goes on from CAZBGH010000008.1 coordinate 1,877, forward strand.
CATCATATGCTAATTGGGCTTGGTAAACCTGTTAGCAAGGAAAAAAACGCTATTGAAAGAACAATTGACCTTAAAATGTCTAAATCAAAGCCTGAAACTGCTATTTTTATGACAGATTCTGAAAAAGAAATTAAGTATAAGATATCTAAAGCATATTGCCCAGAGAAACACGTTGAGGATAATCCAATATTAGAATATTGCAGATATATTATTTTTGAGAAATTTAAAACTATTAAAATTGATAGGCCTGAGAGATTTGGAGGATGCTTGAATATTGAAGGGTATGAAGAGCTTGTTAAGCTTTATGCTGAAGGCGAGTTACATCCTGCGGATTTGAAGAATTGTGTTTCTTGGTATATTAATGAATTGGTTAAGCCTGTAAGGGATCATTTTGAAAAGAATAGTAAAGCTAAAGCACTTCTTGACAAAGTTAAAAGCTTCCAAATAACAAGATAATAAGAAAGTTGTAAGAGTCTAAGATGAGACTTAAAGAATTTAAAGAGATACTCATTAAAGAGAATATAGATGCGTGCATTTTACTGAAATCAAATTTAAATAAACCTGATAGTAATATAATATACTTTTCAAACCTTGATTTAAGTGATTTTTGTTGCTTAATTATATACAAAGATAGGGAGCCTTTGGTTATTGTTGCAAAATTAGAATTTGATAAGTCAAAGAAGAGTTCTTATATTAAAAATGTTATAATGCTTACAAACCTTTTGGAGCAATTAAAGAAATATGCTGATTGTAGAACAATTGGGCTAAACTTTGATTGTATATCTATAAAAGAGTATCAAAGACTTACGGAAATATTGCCTAATTCTTCTATAGTTGATGTCTCAAAACATTTGAATGATTTAAGAAAGCTGAAGACTGATAAAGAGATAAAGAAGATTAAAGAAGCTTGTAGAATAACCGATGGGATACTGGAGAAGTGTATAGATAATTTCAAAAAGTTTAGGATGGAAACAGATGTTTTGGATTTTATTGAAAGCCAAACAAGAAAATTAGGACTAGTTAATTCTTTTCCAACAATTATTGCTTCTGGAAGAGATGCTGCATTTCCTCATCATATTACTTCTAAGAAAAGATTAGAGAGGGGGTTTTGTGTGATAGATTTTGGTGTAAAATTTAATAATTATTGCTCTGACACAACCAGAACTTTATTTATTGGCAAACCAAGTGAAAATGAAAAGGAGATGTATAACTTAGTCCTAGCAGCCCAAATTAATTCTATTAAAAGTTCTAAAGTTGGGGTAAAAACCTTAGAAGTGGATAAAGCTTGTAGAAAATTTTTAGGGAAATACCAAAAATATTTCATTCATGGCTTAGGTCATCAGATAGGGATAGATGTGCATGAAGGTGCCTTCAGATTATCGAAAAATTCTAAGGACTCCTTGCAAAAAAGGATGGTATTTACTATTGAACCTGGAATTTATATCAAAAATAAATTTGGTATTAGGATTGAGGATACGGTGCTTTTGAATGAAAAATGTACACCTCTCACTAGATTTACAAAGGAGTTTATTGCAATAAATTTATAAACTTAAAATTGTTATTTAAGTTGAAATGGGTTCTAAATTTGATATGTCGGAAATCGCAAAGGCCCACACTTTGGGACTTCAGTCCAAAGCAAGCCGGCTATTTCCGAGCATGCTCAAAACCACGCCCCAAGCTAAAGCCCGAGGTTGTGTTTTTGACATAGCTGAGTATGCAATGGGTCGTCTTCTTAAATTAGGAGCTGAGTATGTGGAGGTAAGACTGGTAACTACAAAAGGTTCTTCGTACACTTTTAAAAACGGTGTTTTGCTGGCAGGCGGTATAGAAGATAGTTTTGGAGTATGTGCTAGGTTCTTAGTAAATGGCTGCTTAGGGTTTACTTCAACTAATTTATTGACTAAAGGTGACGTAAGAAAAGTGATTGAAAAATCGTATAAACTAACTAAATCTGCTAGAAAATTTGGAGAGACGGTAAAATTATCAGAAGAAGATGTCTATAAACAAGAATATACAGTAAAACAAAAAATTAAAATAGATAATGTTTCTATTGAGAGTAAAGTGAGATTATTACATGATATAGATAAAAATATTTTGAGAAGTAAGGTTAGTGTTCCTGGAAGATTTTTATCTTTATCTGATAGTATAACAACTGAGTATCTAGCAACTTCGGAAGGCAGCATGATCCATGCTATAATTCCTAGGGTTAATTTTTATTATTTCTTGACCTTAAGTGGAAAAAGAAGTATACAGAGGTATTGGCAGTATGGGCAAACTGGTGGGTGGGAGTGTGTAGAATCTTGGAGGTTGCCAGAAACTTTGGGTAATGAGGTAGAACTTTTAAGCAAAAATGCTGAGCAAGGTATAAAAGCCCCTCAGAAAATTTTAGATGTTGTATGTGGACCACAGATCACTGGTATTATGGCGCATGAGAGTGTTGGACATCCTTACGAAGCTGATAGAATCTTGGGAAGAGAGGCTGCACAAGCAGGAGAATCTTTTGTAACTGTTGATATGATTGGAACAAGAATTGGGAATAAAGCTGTTAATGTGGCTGATGATCCAACTATAGCAAATAGCTACGGATTTTACCTATATGATAGTGAAGGAGTTAAGGCAAGAAGAAAGCTATTGATTAAAGAAGGAATGATAAATGAATTCCTGCACAATAGGCAGACTGCTACATCATTAAGATTGAAGAGTAATGGTAGTGCAAGGGCTAGCCAATATGACAAAGAGAGTATTGTACGAATGTCAAATACATATTTTGTTCCAGGAGAATATAATGAAGAGGAGTTATTTGAAGATATTTTGGAAGGGATCTATTTGAAAAGCTTTACAGAATGGAACATAGACGATAAGCGGTATAATCAAAAATATGTTGGGGCAGAAGCTTATCTCATAAAGAATGGAAAAATTTCTAAGCCTGTATTTCAGCCTGTACTTGAGATAAATACAAAAAAACTGTGGAATTCTGTTGATGCTGCTGCAAATAACTTGGAACATCATGCTGGCAGTTGTGGGAAAGGAGAGCCTATGCAGGCTATTCCTACGTGGCTTGGAGGTCCTTCTATTAGGTTAAGAAAGGTGATGGTTAGGTAATATGCCATAAGTAAAATGGAAAACATAGTTATGGAATTTGGAGTTGTAATCTTTGGGATACTATTCACATTTCTTATCATTACATTGATAATAATAATAGTCTCATTGTTCAGAAAAGAGCGATATGGCAATTTTAAACCACAAGTGAGCATTGTCGTACCATGTTATAATGAGTGGAAAACCATTCAGAAATGCTTAGAAGCAATTTTAAACTCAGAATATCCTAAAGAAGCTCTAGAAATAATTGTGGTTGATGATGGCTCAAGTGATCGTACACTTGAAATCCTAAGAGAATATAAGCGCAAGTTAAAAAATTTCTTGCTGATAGAAAATCCGCATCAGGGAAAGGCTGCCAGTTTAACAAACGGTGTTCAGAGGGCGTCTCATGAATTTATTCTAGCTGTTGATGCTGATACTTTTGTTGCACCAAATTCTTTAAAATTATTAGTACAGCCATTTCAGGATGGCAGTATTGGGGCTACTAACGGGTCTTGTTTAGTTTATAATACTAGCTCATTGCTAGCAGTTTTCCAAAATATTGAGTACTATTATAATAATCTACTTAGGAAGAGTTTCTCAACAGTGTTCAGAAATGGCATCTGGTTTTTTGGAGCTTTTGCTTGTTATAGAAAGAGTGTACTGGAAAAAATTCGGTACTTTAAGAAAGACACATTAACTGAAGATATGGATATAGCTATGGAGATTTATAATGCAGGTTATAAAACTGTGAATGTTTCAACCGCAATTGCTTACACTATAGTACCAAACTCTGTTAATGGTTTTTTGAGGCAGAGAATAAGGTGGTGGTGTGGTGCTCTGCAAACATTACATAAAAACCGTAACTTATTTTCATTCTATTCAAATCCATCAATTCTTTTTCTATTTGTTAGCCAGTACTGGTGGACTCTTTATGCATTTATTTCTTTACCACTTATAGCTTACCAGATATACTACTGGTTGCCTTATAATACAACTTCTATACTTTCTTTAGGAATGTACATCTTTCGCTGGATGTCTTTAGCTGGACCAATTTATGTAATTTATAAAATACCTATATGGGGAATCTCTGTCTATAGCATTTTCGGTGTGGCTGCTGGTGTTATTAGTACCTGCCTTATTGTGTGGGCTATTTACCTCTATCGAGACAGAATAACTATGAAAAATGCTATAGGAATATTTTTTTATTTTATATATACTCTGCTATTAAATGTTACTGTATTAATGAGTACTGTTATCCTGATGCTTATTAAATATGGCAAAAAAAAGCGTTACTTTATTAAATAAGTTTAAATAAACATTCTTTCTTGAATAGATTAAAGGTAAGTAGGCAAGTATACTTAGGGAGTATGAATAAGTATAATTTCCAACAAAAATTAAATTTATAAGATTTTATATTAGTGGTGAATTGATGAGGCTTGGTTAGTGTGAATATGTCTGAATTTGAAGGGCTTATAAGGTATGTTGGAGGGATGATAAGAGCTTACTTTGAAAATGGTAGAGTTGTCTTAGATTTCCTTAATGTTGTTTTTGAGCATCTATTTTTATTTTTCTTGGTAATAGCTTTAGTAATAACTTGTTTCTACCTGATTGTTTCTATTTATGGGCTATTTGTTAGGAAAAGTGAAGTAGAGAAATCCTTTATAGAAAGAAAGGCTCCAACTGTAACAATCCACATCCCAACATATAACGAACTTGCTGCACTTAATTGCGCAAAGCGTTGTCTGGATTTTAATTATCCTAAAGAGAAATATAAAATTATTATTGGGGATGATAGCAATAAACCTGAAATCTCTGCGAAAATAGATGAATTTGCTAGAATACATTCAAATGTACTAGTAACTCGGAGAGGTAAAAATACAGGATATAAAGCTGGAAATTTAAATTATATGTTAAAATTCACAGACAGCGAGATAATTGTAGTTTTTGATTCTGATTTTTTGCCTGGGCCAGATTTCTTAAAAAGAATTGTAACCCCTTTTATCTATGATAAAGATCTTGCAGGAGTACAAGCACAATGGAGACCTTATAACACATCACAAAACCTCACTACCGTACTAGGAACGACCATTATAAATGTATTCCATCATGTGATATTACCGTTTGTGAAAAAAATAAGTGGAACTGTTAATTTCTGCGGTTCTGCTGAAGCAGTAAGGCGGGATTTACTTCTGAAGCTTGGCAGTTGGAAAGAAGGGGCTTTTACTGAGGACGTTGAATATACAATGAGGGTGTTTAAAGCGAAGAAACAGGTACTTTATTTAGACTACTTGAAATGTGACTGTGAAGTTCCTTATACTGTAAGAGATTTATGTAAGCAGCAGATGCGCTGGGCTTATGGGAATATTACTGCTTTTAAAGAGCATAGCTGGAGCATCTTTAAGGATAGAGAAGTTAATTTAGGCGTTAAAATGACTATAATTACTTTTGCATGCGCTTATGTGATGACTATGCTCATTTTATTGCTTACTATAACTGGATTTTTAAGCTTTATTACCCATCCTCCAGGCCCTATCAACTTTGTTGACTTTTTCACAGATCTAATAAAAAACATTATATTGAGTAGCGGTTTAATTGTTGCAAGCACTATAGCAATTATAATCTCTAAGATTAATAAATTAAATATCTTTAAGATGTTGTTAATTTCGTTTACTTCAGGCTTAATAGTAACGTATTCTGTTAATCTAGGGATTATAAAAGCCCTGCTAAACAGGCCCATGGAATGGTTTTTGCTTCAAAAAAGTGGCAATAATTTATAAAAGTGGTGAAGCATGGAAGTTGCCCAGACAAGCACAACCACCCAACCAAAGAATAAGATCATTGCAATAGCCTCCTTTGTATTTGGTTTATTCTTCTGGATCCCCCTATTAAACTGGATATTTGGACCTATTGCCTTAGTGCTTGGAATATACGCGTTAATACAGATAAGAAAGAATCCTGAATTTTATAGTGGGAATTATTTTGCCATTATTGGAAGTTTTTTAGGTGGATTAATCATACTTTTGAATATATTGGGATTATTTTCTCAATAGCCTAATAAATTTAAACATCTAAATTCCGCCAGTCCATCGAAAATCAAAGTCCTAAAAATCACGTAGTGATTTTGGGAAGCGAGAAAATGCAAAGCATTTTCAGCTCCAGAAAACAACAGTTTTCGTAGGACTTGAAATCTTTAGATTTCAAGTATTTTCGAGTGTGCTCGGAAATCGCCTTGCGATTTGCAAACATTTGACTGGTGGTTTTTGACACTTAGAAAAGGTAGTGAACTTTATGAAGCATGAAGAAAAGGCTAGGGGCCTATTCAGGAGTCTCAAGGCTCAGGTAGATGATGCCGCTGTTGCATTATCAAATACGATTGTGAGCCATGTTAAATTTACAAATAATATGATTAGTATAATTAAGGATTGGGAAACGACCTTGTTATACGTGTTCATTGCTTTAAATAAAAGTGTTGTGATAAGCACTATTAATGATATGACAATAGATCAATGGGTTCTAGCAAAAAGGTTTGTAACACTTGCAAAAGTTACTGCGCCTAATAAAGAGTATTATGGTATTGCAAGTGGTCCTTTTAAGTATAAAAGAATAAAGGAATCTTATGATAAAAAGGTATTAGCGTTGAGTACGAAATTAGCTGATATAACTGAGAGGGGGATTCAAGCTGCGTTAAGTGCTGGCGCTAAGAGGGTAGCTGGTGTTCTTGAAGTAACTAATACAGAAAGCATTTTGCTAACTTCTGGTAATGTTGATACAACTGAAAAAGGTACTGAACTTTATTTTTCCATAAGAGCTTTTGCTGATAAAGATGCTTCTGGTCATGATATTGCCGTGTCAAGGGTTATGAATAAGTTCAATATTGAAGAGACTGCTAAAAAATCAGCCAGAACTGCTATGATGGCAAAACATCCAATAAATGGGGATATTGGAAAATTTGATGTAGTCTTTGCCCCTTTGCCGTTTGCAAACATACTTGAGAAGGTTGGTAGTGCTGCTTCTATCTTTAATGTAGAGGCTGGTTTGTCTTTCTTTACTAATGCACTTAATAAAAGAGTTGCTGCTCCTTTGGTGTCTATATATGATGATGGTTTGTTGGAGAATGGCCTGCATTCTTCAAAGTGCGATGCCGAAGGTGTACCAAGTAAGAGAACCGCAATTATAGAGCATGGTGTGTTAAATAGTTATCTGCATAATACCTCAACTGCTAAGAGATATGGTACAGAAAGTACAGCAAATGCTGGAATTATTGCACCAGAACCAAGGAATATTGTCTTCCAGCAAGGAAAAGATACACCTCAAAAACTGATAGAGCAAGTAAATAATGGAATTTATGTAACTAATGTTTGGTATACAAGAGCACAAAACTTGCTAACTGGCGATTTTTCTACTATTCCTAGGGATGGTATCTTTTACATTAAGCGTGGAAAGGTACAACATGCGATTAAGAACATTAGAATTAGCGATAACATGCTACACATTTTAAGGAATCTATATGCAATTGCAAATAACAAGCAACAAATACGTGGCTGGGAAGTTGAAACTCCTGTAACTACGCCTAGTGTTTTAGTGAAAGATTTAAATATAACTAGACCCTTAGAGATGTAAGATGGAAAATTCTGATTTTAAGGGGAAGGACAAGGAATTGTTGGATAATGTTGTATATAATTATGCAATGCATATTCCTCAGCTAGAAGAAGAGAATAGGTTGCTGAAAGAGACCGTTGAAAATCTTAAATTTGAATTAGACCGATTTAAGAAAACGCCTTTAATAGTCTGCGAGATTCAGGATATAATAGATAAAAATGCTGTAGTACGATTGCAAAATGGGAATGAGTTTTTAGTAGAGGTCTCCAATGATTGTAAGCTTCTTAATGTAGGAGATACTGTACTTGCAGAACAGAAAAACTTGACAATTGTCAAAAAAATAAATTGTACTAAGAAGTTTAACGTAGAAAAATTTGTCATTATCGATAATCCAAAAGTTGCTTGGGAGGAAATTGGGGGGTTAAGCAGACAAATTGAGGAAATTAAAGAAGTAATTGAACTTCCTTTAAAGTCTCCAGAATTGTTTAAGAAAATAGGTATACAACCTCCGAAAGGTATCTTACTTTATGGCCCTCCTGGAACTGGAAAAACTTTGTTGGCTAAAGGTGTGGCATCTTCTACAAACTCAACTTTTATAGAAATAGTTGGCTCTGAATTAGTTCAAAAGTTTATAGGAGAAGGAGCAAAATTGGTTAAAGAAGTTTTCCTACTTGCTAAAGAAAAGGCACCTTCAATAATATTTATTGATGAGTTGGATGCGCTAGCAGCTACTAGAATAGATATTGGTACTTCTGGAGAAAGAGAGGTACAGAGAACATTTATGCAATTGCTGGCAGAAATTGACGGGTTTAAGCCATTGGGAAATGTTAAAATAGTTGGTTGTACTAATAGAAGAGATATACTTGACCCGGCAATAACTAGGCCTGGGCGTTTAGATAGATTAATAAGAATAGATCTACCGGATAAAGAAGGTAGGAAACAAATTTTAAAGATACATTCTGCAAATATGAATTATGAAAAAATTATTGACTTTGATGCAATGATAAACCAGATGGAAAATTTTTCTGGTGCTGAGATAAAGGCTGTGTGCACAGAAGCTGGATATTTTGCTATAAGAGAGTCCAGATCAAATATCTATGCTGAAGATTTCAGAAAGGCTATTGAAAAAGTAAAGAGGGAAGAAGAACTAGAGGGTAAAGACTATTTGAATATGTTTGGATAGGCATCAAGTAGCCTCTTTTGATATATAGATTTGAACTTTTTCTCTAATTTTTGGATGATGTATAATTGAACTTGGAAATTCGGTGTCAAAAATTTCATGAGAAAGCAATTGTTTTGTAAGTTCTTTTTTACTTTCGCCAGTTATCATAACAATAATGTTTTTAGCTTTTAGGACTTGTTGGTGACCTAAGGACATACCATACTTCCTAAATTCTGCGCCTTGGTAAGCTCCACTTGCTTTTGTGTGTGCCTCAATAAATTCTGGAATTAGTCTTGCTATATGAAATCCAGTATCTAATGGTGTTCCTGGCATTACTTGTGCATAATGTCCTCTGGCGCCAATTGCTAAAATGAGCAAATCTATTCCATTATGCTCTTGTATCATTCTATCAAAAGCCTCTAAGTCTCCTAAATCTGGTTTGAGAATAGTCCTATCAATATCGTTAAAATATCTTTGTAAAGGATTTAGTAATTTTTCTCTTGCAAACCTTTCATAACTAGCTGTATCATTTTGGCTTACATATGAAAATTTGTTATTTTTATCTAACTGCTCATCCATTAAAATAAATCTCAATTTATCCCAATTTTCGAATGAGGCTGCATTGTCAATAATCCATTGGTATAGAGGAAGAGGGGTGCTTGATAGTGGTGCTGAAACTAAAAATAGTCCTTTTCTAGTGTATTCTTTTTGATACCCCCTCCATCTCTCACCTACAAATGCTGCTAATGTGTTTGAATTTTCAAATAACTTATACATTTTGAATTTTATGTATTTGTCTTTTTTCTGAATAATTACCCTGGTTTTGCATGCACTCAGTAGTTACTTCCGTCTTTCATAGCTTTTGCTCAATGGGTGTTCACTCAGTCATCATGCATATTGCACCAAAAGAGACATGCTCTAACACAGTTTAAAAAGTTTGTGCAATCTATGGCTCTGTAGAAAATGTTAGTTTTGCCATCAATTCCAACGAAGTTGGTGCCGAACTTTGTTCAAGCATTGCGAGCATTAATCTATCAACACCTTGCATTGACAAGGGGGAAGTCCCTTACGGGGAATCATGGAAATCAAGGATTTCCAGGATGGCAAAACCGAGCAAAGCGAGATTTAGGACAGAGCCGCAATCTATTTCAATAAGAAGTCGATGCAAACCCTATAAACTCTTGGGGAATATTGGCCGCATTTGACCATATCTATGATTTCACAGCCTCTTCCTAATAGCTTAATAGTATCTTTAATATTTAAAGCTGAATGCTTGACATTTTCTATGGTTGAAAATGTGTAATAGTGAAGATAGCAAGGATTTTTAGCTACTGTCAAAGCTTCTTTAATAAAGCTCTTTGAATCTTTTGGGAGTGGCATGATTATTCTATCAAATTTTTGACCAAGGTTATTAATAACCTTTTTGACATCTCCCTTTATTAAGGTCACTCTTTTTTCCAGTTTGTTTAATTTTATATTTTTGACTGCATATTTATGCGCTATAGGGTTTTTTTCAATTCCATAAATAAGCTTTGCCTGTGAATTCTTTGCTATTACTAATGGGTATGGGGCACAACCTGAAAATAGGACTAGAATTATTTCCTCTGGCTTAGCTAGTTTAGCTATCCTTAGTCTCTCGGTGGCTAGCCTTGGCGAGAAATAAATCTTTGCTATGTCCAATGAAATTCTTGTTGAATTTTCTTTATATAGAGTTTCTGTATTTTTATTACCGATTATAACTTTTATCTTTTGTGTTCTGTACACTCCAGAGTGTGTACCAATTTTTTTCGCAACTGTCGTAATATTTTTATGTTGCTTGACTATTGATTGTGCAATAACTTTCCCTTTTTTTCTAAGTTCTGATGGTACCTCAATAATGGCTATATTCCCTATAATATCATAACTAGCTCTTACCAGGTCAATTTCTTCTTTACTTAGTACTGACTTAAGTGTATCTTTTAAGTTTTGTCTAGTCAAAAAAATCACCTAGGTATTTCTGTTTCTTTTTAGAATACTCTAAAAAAGGATCAAGTAAATTATTAACCCTTTCCTCAGAAAAATTATGTTTCTCAGTTAGCATTTTGAGGATTTTATCCTTATTTGGGTAAGCTTGTTTTGTTGTATATTTCTTGGTTAGGTCTATATTTAAAAATAAATTAAATACGTCTTCCCAAGGATAGTTGAAATGCTCACTCCATTTAGTTTCTAAAAAGATTGAATTATAACTCTTACCGTATTTCTTAACTAGGTTTAAAGCTTTTTTAGGCCCTATTTGTGGTATGCCGCTGTAATTATAATCTGTACCGACAAGCATAGATAATATTATCAGTTGCTCGTATGTAATCCCCATATGAGATAAAATTTTTTTTAAGTCAAATAGTTGAGGACTAATATTTACATACCTTGCTTTTGACGTTTTACGTACCCCTGAAAAGGTTAAGTTTCTTATAGTCCTTGGAGAGCCAAATAATAAAGAATCTGTATCTTGAGATCCTACTGCATAAGCGTCATTATTTTTTACTAAAAATGCTGCCTGAGCCTCTGCTTCTGAAGGTGCTTGTATAATTGGTATGCCTAGGGCCCGCAATAATTCTTTTGATTCTTCTACCATCTCTTCTGTTAGTTTTGAAGTCATTGATGCATATTTTCTCATTTCATCTATATTATGGGATTCAACTGCAACTTTATACGCAGCTTCGGCTTTAATTTTAGTGTCTTGCCTCTTTTGCCGCGTGATTAGTTTTAGTTGTGGGGGCTTGCCATCAAAGATGTATACTAAACTAACGCCGAGCTGCATTAGCTTTAAGCTTCTGGTAAAAATACCCATTAGATGTGAGGTTACTCTTCCTTCTGAATCTGCTAATAATGCTCCATCTGGTTGTCTTATTACTGAAAGAAATTGATATATCCAATTAGAGGCGTCAACTGCAATTATTTTGCCTTTGATAGTTTTAAGACTTATTTCGCTTTTTACGAGAATTTCTGTAAGATTAACCCCCATAAGAACTATGCCTCTATTTTTTTATAATAGATAGTTTTAAATTTCTCTAACATTTGATTTGCCTTTTTGCTTATATCCCCACTTGATAAAATTATAACCTGCAAATTTTTCAATTGACCCTTGGCAAGAGCCTCTCCTATGTCTTTCTCTGTAATTGTTTTTTTATTTTTAGCTATATAAAAGAAAGTTATGGTGCCTATGGCCGTGTTTATATCAAGGGTACCCTCATACTCTGATTTTTTCGTCTTGCCAAACTCTTTAATATTAAACTTGGAACTCTTAAAGAAGGCTTCTAGTTTTATACTAAAGTTATCCTTTTCCTCTTCTTCTCTTAAAAGGGTTTCATGTTCTGCTTTTTGTGTCTTTTCTTTTTTAAATTTAATTTTTGTATCTTTTACGTCTTGCCCAAACTTTACATGATTGGGAAATTTTTCTTTGGTGGGAGAATCCTCTTTAGATGTATCTTGAAAAGAAGTTAATACTTGTTTTTGCTCTAGTATTTCTGTTTGGTTTTCTGAATGTAAGGCACCTTTGATATAAGTCTCAGCCTCTTTATTATCTAGGCTATACCATTTCCAGAATATTTCTTTGTGATCATTGAAAGATACCTCTAGTGGAATGGCAAAGTCTTTAATGGCTCTCAAAGCCACTCTATTTAGAGGTGGCTCTTCTTTGTCCTTTAATAACCTCTTATTTTTAATTAAAGAGTAAGCTGCCTTCTCTTTTTCGTTTAGCTTGTCTGAAAAATTCTCAAGCAAAGTTTCTTGTCCTGGAACATAGTACAATGGACTTCCGCCAATTTTTAAATGTGAGACCTTGAGTTCTCTACGAGCTACAAGTTCAGAGAGCATTGCAGATGCAAAAAGTATGTTTGTGCCAATTTCTTTCGAGATTTGTGATGGTATAACTGGCCCCTTATCTCTTATTATTTTTAATATCTTCTCTCTGCTCATGGCCTCATCCACCGAATCTCATAATATGTAACGTCTCCTTCGTCATCTACAATCCCCACTAATAAACGCTTCTTTGTGGAATGTGCTACCCGGTTTTTAGCTGCAAATTCGTACCATGTAAGGTGCTCACTCTCGTGAACTGGATATATTATCCATCTTGCGTGATCTTCACCCGGCTTGACTCCCCTATCATATACTCTAAAGTCTGCCCCAAATTTTAGTGCTGTCTTAACAATATAACCTCTATTACGCATGTCTTTATAAACGCTATACTTCACCCAAAAATTTTTATCTATCTTTTCAGCTTTCTTTGCAAATTTTTCATTTGTTATCAGATTATTTTTATTATCAAATACCGCCAATCTTTTTTTTCCCAATAAATAAAAAGCTTCTATTAGTGAAAGTTGTATTCTTCCATCATCTAAAAGGATGCCATACCTACTTTGTTCATAAAGATCTTTTACATCACTTGAAGACTCAGTAACAACTTTCTCTCTTGAAATGATAGCTTTAATCTGCTTTTTTTCTTTATTATCATCCCCTATTTCTTCTTTCTTTTTAGTCATAAGATTGATGTAATCTTTAATTATATTAAAAAGGTTTGCACAATATACTTATTTTCTATATGGTAAATAAAATGAAAATATTAATTTTGTATAAAGCTATAAATAGTATCTAATTTTATAGGGGTGATATGTTTATTTTAAAATTTTTGGGAACCTCTTGTATGAAACCGACAAAGGATAGAAATCAGTTCTCTCTCTTTATTACTTATAAAGATAAAGGAATTTTGGTAGATTGTGGAGAGGGTACACAAAGGCAACTTAAAATTGCTGGAATAAGTTTAACTAAAATAAGTAAAATACTTATAACACACTGGCATGGAGACCATGTACTTGGAATTCCTGGTTTGTTGCAGACTATGAGTGCAAGTGATTATAATGGCAAACTTGAGATTTATGGCCCTATAGGAACAAAGAAAAAGCTGAGCTATGTATTTAAAGCGTTTGAATTTGATAATAAAATTCATATTAAAATATATGAAGTAGGGGAAGGTGTTAATTATGAAGATGGTTCTTTAATTATTGAGGCTTATCCAATGAGGCATAGTGTTAACTGTGTAGCTTATTCCTTAAAAGAAAAGGATAAATGGAAAATAGACCCCATTAAAGTAAATTCTTTGAGCATACCAGGATATTTGGTTGGAAAGCTACAGGAAGGAAAAGTTGTAACGCACAGAAGTAAAGAAATTTTGCCAGAGAATGTAGGGTCTCTTAAAAAGGGACAGAAGATTGGAATAATTTTAGACACTCTTGCTAATGAGAACTGCTATAATGTTGCTAAAGACTGTGACATTTTAGTTTGTGAGGCTGTTTATTCTTCTGAGCTAGATGACAAAGCTAAGAGGTATATGCATCTGACTGCAAAAGATGCCGCATTAATTGCCAACAAAAGTAATTCAAAGAAATTAGTTTTGGCTCACTTTAGTACAAGATACAAAAATACCCATGATATAGAGAAAGAAGCTAGAGATTATTTTGATAATGTATTATCTGCTGAGGATTTCATGGAAATAAGAAGTTAAACTCATAGATTTAATGAAACTAAAAAAAGAGGTAGTTAATCGTGGCAAATAAAAATAAAGGTAGTAATGCTGAAAGGGAACTTGTTCATCTATTCTGGAGCGTGGGAATGGCGTGTATAAGAAGTGCCGGAAGCGGTTCAATGAAGTATCCTGGCCCTGATTTAGTTGTAGGTAATAAAATTAGGAAATTAGCAATAGAATGTAAATCTACAAGAAATAAAAAGAAATACCTTAATAAATACGATGTTGACCAGCTTAGAGAGTTTTGTGACGTTTTTGGTGCTGAGCCTTGGTTTGCTATTAAATTCTCAAGAACTGACTGGCTGTTTTTAACACCTGAGGATATAGAGAGAACTGAGAAAGGGTACGTTATTGATAACAAGGTTGCTGAAAGAAGAGGGTTATTATTGGATGAATTGATAAAGTAATCACTCCCATAATTATTGTGGTTTATTTTTATAAGTCTCTGACCAACCTAAGGCTAGTCCTAAAAAAGAAGATGGAGTTATTTCTATTTTTTTTGTTGTTTTAGTGGTGAATTCGTTGATGGTCAATGCTTTTTATAGCATTTACAATTTTTATTTTAATGTTGTTATATCTGCTTTTAGAACTTGTATGTGTAGTTTACTAAAAAATTTCTAAATTTTCTTTTCCTGTTTATCAACAAAACCTTTTTTATTAGATGCAAGGTATTTTTTCCTATTACTTGTAAATCTGCTAAAATAAGGGGGCTATTACTTGAAAAGTTAATGGAAAGTTTATCGTCTTGACTTTTTAGGCTTTCTTGCTAAAGATCTTTCAATTTTAAGTTCCTCCTTTAAAACCTTGTTTGCTATATTCTCAAGGTGCTCTTCTACCCTTGCCACTCGCCTTTCCATTAAAACTAATATTCTTAAAGAATAAACAATTGCTGCTAAAGTTCCTATTATGACAGAAAGTGTAACCCCTTGTAAATCTAAGGCCATCTTATCCCTCCTTTTTATTAATACTTAAATATAATATGGAATATGTGTTTTAGTATATAAAAGTTTTGGATATGGATGTGGTTTATTGTTTTATATAACTACTTTAAGAGTCTTTGGCTCAGTATAAATCCTAAAGGTAGTGCCAATATGCGAGGCTCTTAAATTATAGATGCAAACTGACAAAGTGGATGCTCCCTACGGGAAATCGTGGAAATCCTTGATTTCCATGATGCCAAAAATGTTCCATTTTTTAGCATTTCAACCTTCTCATTATGCATATAAGCCGAGCCTGGCACTACCCGAGCGAATGCGAGAGGATTTCTACTGAGCCGAGTATTTATTTTTTCTTTACGTTTGTATTTAGAGTTATACATAATGTCAAACCCCCTGTTGAAAACGTCCAAAATGTTTTCTAGCGTGCTCGGGGGGGAATTTTTGCATTTTTAATATAATTTAAAACTTTCCAACCGATAGTATATACTGCGGAATTCCTAAGTTTAAAAGAATTTACTTTAAAGCCTTTTGGTTTTCCCACTCTTTATTGAACATGGCTTCAATTGCAGATGTAAAAAAAGGGGTGTTTACCCAAATCGCTGTATCATAGTTGGAATGAACTTGTTTGTCATCCAATAACATGAAAGTTATTTCCTTGCCGTCGATTATCACGTATCTAGCGGGATTGGGTTTGTTCCGTATTTCTGCTATGGCAGACAATTCTTTAATAGCTTCTTGGCTTTCTTTGTTTATGGTTGTGAAAATTTTAATTTTTACACCCATCCGATTTGCCTTAGACAAAGATTTCTGTAAATATGGAACTTTTCTAACTAAGCCTTGGGCAGATGTAGATATTATTATTGAACTCTTAGCATTTTTAATTCTGGACTCTATGTGGGAGTATAAATTCTCTCTACCCTTAATGGAGCCAGATAAATCCTGTGGTTGAATAAGAACTACACCTTGTGAATGTAATATTTTAAGATCTTCCAAGACCGTGCTCTGTTTTATACTTTCAATTATTGTCAATTTTTCTTCTGTCATCCGCTTTATTCTTTTCTTAACCCTTTCAAGGACCTCTTCTGGATGCACCGCTATATATTTTATAGGCTTTCCTACCTTTGTCATGACAAAACCTTTTTTTTCTAGGCTTTCGAGAACGTCATAACTTCTAGATCTTGGAACATTGGCCATATCAGATAACTCTCCTGCCGTACTCACTCCTCTTGAGAGTAGCGCGGTCCACAACCTGCTTTCATAAGAGTTTAATCCAAAATCCCTTAGTCTGTTTAAAAGTTCTTTTTGTACTATCATTTTGATATATATACGAGATTCGTGCCTTATATATAAATCTTTCTACTTTGTTGTTACTTTATAATAACGACTATACACCTTTGGCGAGTACGTTGCTGTGTTGCATAACTAAAAATAGCACCTTCTTCCAGAATCTATCTTGGTGAT
>CAZBGH010000009.1:0-18409 GCA_964491335.1 uncultured Methanosarcinales archaeon
TCCAAAAGGTTTATATATCAGTTACAATTTATATAGTTACGTTACAGTGATCCTGTATACAAATTCAAGGGTGATTATTATGGACGTCATAACAGTAAGAGTACAAGATAAAGTATCAAAAGCAATAGACTTTTTAAGTAAGGAAAAGAAAAAAACAAAAGCAGATTTAATAAGGGAATTAATGAATAAAGCTGTAGAAGAAGAAGAAACAAATGCATATTTAAAAAAGTATCAGAATAAAGAAATAACACTTAGAAAGTTTGCAAAAAAATTGAATTTGCCTGTCTGGAAAGCTTATGAAATAGCCTCAACAGTTGAATTTCCCTACTCTAAAGCAGATCTGCAAAGAGATTTAAAGCTCTTAGAGGGAATTTAAATGGTAGTTGTTGATTCTTCTGCAATAATTCCGTTAATAAAAATAGGAAAATTAGAATTATTAAAAAAGAGCTTTAAAAAAATAATAGTACCTGAGCAAGTTTGGCAAGAAATTGTTATTGAAGGGAAAAAATTCAATAAACCCATTAAGGAATTCGAAGATGGCAGAGATAAATGGTATAAAGTTGTTAATTTAGATGAAAAACTTGAAGAGGAAGAAAACTTAGAAAAAAATGATTTTATAGTTTTTAAAATAGCAAGGGATAGTAAAGAGATTTTATTAACCAATGATGCTTCACTGTATTATTATGCCTTATCTCAAAATGTAAAATGCTTATGGCTTACAACACTTTTATTATATGCAACTAGAAAGAAAATAATAACAAAGAACGAAGCAGAAGATATTTTATTGGAACTTGTAAATACTGCAGGCATACATTTGAAAAGTGATGTTTTAAGTGAGTTATTAGTGATAATAAAAAATTTGAATGTGGAAAAGAATAATAGTTGAACTTAATGATAAAAGCTAAAGATGTTTTCCTTCTTTCTATATACCCACTATCTCCTTTTATGATATCCCACATTTTCTCTTTTTTCAATGAACTTTTGCATTACTGCAACATATGCTTGGGCCTCTTTCAGATACTTTTCATATTCCTGCCCTGTAATCTCTTTCACTTCTCTGTGAATTATCATCTTAGAGATTTTATAGAAATTTCTCATAGTTTCTGCGTATCTTTTTTCAAGCAGCCCAGATTTAATCATTTTCTCTTCAATCATATCAGCAACATGCTCTGGTGTTGGTGGTATTTGCCCTAAACTCATCAAAGCTGCATGACTGGAGTCAATTACTGCCCAATAAAGATCAACTACAGCCTGCATAATATGCCATTTTGAATTTGAAATGGTTGCTGGTGCTCTTGAGAAGTAAGTCCAGATACTTTCAATAGATGGCCTTATTCTACCCTGGGCTAACAATACTTGTATTGGCTCAAAAAATCCCTTATCAATTATTGGCACACCATCTCTGAGCATATTTATTGCAATAGGGTCACCGTTCCTAATATACTCCCAGAAAGTTGTCAGTTTTAATGTTGTAATATGTAGTCTTTTTGAAACCTTTGAGGCAGTATTTTCAGCAATTATCCTATACGCGGTTATAACCTCTTTATTCAAAATAATGGTAAGGTCATTTACTATCACCAAAACATCAATATCTCTTTCATATATCTCTAATTTAGCATTCCTTGCAGTGCTTCCAAACAATATAACAGCCTTAAGAAAATCCCCAACTTCTGCTTCCATTGACTCGCCAAACCTCTTGGCAAGCTCAAAATCATCTCTAGAATAACTCCTTAAATTCGGATTTTCTCTTTTTTCTATCTTAAACTCCATAAACCCATACCTCTATACTTAGATTGAGATCCTAAAGTTAATTGTATTATTAATCTTATTATAACTTGCAAAGACTCATATAATGTATCCTTCTTTGTTCATTAAATAAGCTTTTGATATTATTATAATTTGCAAAGGTTTGTTTAACTTGTATGCTTGTCGGTCAGCCACATATAGCTGGACATAGGAAATCTTTAGATTTCCTAGCTTCAAAATCCAAAGGTTTTCGAAACATCAATAATAGGCGGACTACTGCATACACAAAGTCACACGTTTGCGAATATTTAAAGTATTAACTTCTCTATTTTAATTAAAATAACCTTAAGTTAATGCTCTCGCTAGATTTACCCCAAAGTTTATATATATTACTTTGTAATTACTTTAAAGTGCAAGTAAAAATCAGTTGTCCATCTGCTTCTTATTGCCATATAGCTTATATCTAGCCTTTTCAATATACTCTAAAACTCTATCTTTATTAAGCATCCACCTAGCAAGAATTCTAGTTTCGTATTCATCATCAGTATGTATATGTTCATGTACTAAAACTTCCATGTCTATTCCCTGCAAGTCCCTTGAATCCTGTTTAACTAACATCCGTGAGCCAAGGTAAGTATAGCCTAACAAATTCCCCATTTGCTCCTTTCTAAGTATAAAAACATCTTTCCATGGAATAAATTTTAATGTATCTCTTCTAGATTCTTCAACTTTAGCAACGTAAACATCCAAAGTTTGTGTAAGAAAGCCATATAAAGAAGGAAACTCTAGGCGGATATATTCTAAAGTAGCTTGATATGGTTGTTTATACGACTTAGCTTGTTGTGCTTGAGTTACGCTTTTTTCTTCACCAACTGACAGCATACACTCTAACACACTTTCTTCTAACTCGTTTCTAAACTCCATAACAAGATGCATAACATTTAAATACTTAAAAATTTCGTTGGATATAATATCCAACACATAACTATTGGCAATATTTGAAATCGGAGTTATTTGAAATAAGTTTAAGGGGGTTTTAATTCAAATGTTAGCAGAGGGAACTAAGTATATAGGCAAATTAAGTGTAGGCTCATTAAGTGAAGTTGCAGAGCAGATTAGTAAATACCAAACTATAGCGTTCTTGCCGAAAGTTAAATCCACAGATGGTAAAGAAGGTGGCAGTTTAGAAAGGGCAATTAGAGAAATAAAAGATTTAGGTGATGGAAGATTTGTTATTGATGGTTTAGTTACAGGAGCTTTTAAGCCTCAGTTTTATGAATCAGATACTCAATCTAAATTATATTTGCAAGACTCCAAGGTTACTGGTGATTACGATGACAATGCACCTAGAATAGCTTCTACCGAGTTAGAATTGCTAACATATAGGGAAAAAAAAGAAATGACGCAAGATGCTATATTACAAACAATGGGTGTTGGAGGAAGTGGAAAATATTTTAAGCCTGCGCAAAGAGAAAAGTTCGACGTGTGGTCTAAAACACACCTCATCGAGCAGTGGATAATGTGGGATATGGGTTTTAGATAAAAATCAGCCTCTTAGCTTCTATTTGCTATTAACCATATCTTGTTGTAAACTATTATGAGAAATTAAACTATTGTGAATTGAGGGTGTTATATGAGAAATACTACTCAAACGGCACCTGGCTCCATAATGTCCACTCATTACTAGGAGAATAAGCTCCAAATATGAAATATGGCGGATATGTTCTTCCGAAATAGGAGTGCTGTATTTGACCCCAACTGCTTGGCATTGGATAGCCAGAGCTGAAAACAGGCGCTCCAAAAGCTCTCCATGTCTGGGTTAAGATTCTGTTCATCCCAAACTGCTCTTCTTCATGCCCTTCAGAAACAATAAATCCTGTAAATCCTCTCTCCTTAAATCTCTTTACAGCTTCCACAACTGGAAAAATACCTTGGCCAGGCGGCAAGTGAGCATGTGCTCCAGATGCACTGTCAACAGCTTGAATAGAGCCTACAACATCTTGCTGTGTAAGGTAATCTACTTGCTCTAAGTACCATTTCCTAAAAGATTGTAATCTCTGCTCCTCACTTTCTCCAGGCTCTCTCCTGAAATGGTTATACCACATAGCCATATGGGCAGTGTCAAATAAGCCTTTTATGTGTTTCTTTGCTTCAAGCTCAGCCTCTTCTCTTGCCATGCCTCTAAAATGAGGATTTGGTTTGCCATAAATCTCTTTTTGTGATAATAAATCTGCCATTTGATCTCTAGCAGTTTTAACTAATTCCACAAATTCTGTTGGATGCCCTCCCCAAGTTCCTGGCCATCCAATCTCTGGGCCAATTGATACATCTCTCTTAACATTAGGATTTTTATGAGTCTCATCCATTGCATATATTCCTGCAAGTGCATAACCTTCTGTTGATTTTGCTTTAGCATATTTCTCAGCTGTAGTTATATGTCTTCTGAGTATAGCAGCCTCTTCAGCTTGCTGTAACTGGCCTCTTGCCATCTCTCTGTGTGAATCTATATCAATCCTTACTCTCCTCATAGCATCATCTAAAATCTCAGTAGGTGTTTTATATTCAGAAGGGACAATGTTTGGTACAATACTGCCAGTTTCTCTCATGATTTTCCATTTCTCTTCCTCAGAAAGATTTTTTTCAATCCTCTCGTACAACTTTCTAGCCTTTTTCAGCTTTTCAAGTTGTTCTATCTCTCTTTTAATATTTCCTCCATAAAGCAGAGCCCAGCCTCTGGCAATTGATTCTTGGCTTTCAGTTGTAGCATACATAAAAGCCTCCTGTACAGTCTTTCTTTCTTCAGGCCTTAATACTCTACCTAATCTTTGCTCCTCTTCTCTATTAATCTCTTCAGCTTCTTGTTTGAAATCTTCCCATCTTCTTGCTATTATTTCCATCTCACCTTGTTCATTTAGCCTTGGCACTCTCTTAGCTCTCTCAACCTTGTTATTCTCATAATCAATATAATCACCAGTATTGACTGTATTCCCTTTTTCATCCATGTAAGGTTCTTCTCCAATGTACCTGTTCCACTCAGGATAAGGCACCTCTTGATTAAGCCTGATTTCTTGTATGATTCTTCCTGTTCTGTCATCAACAAGATGCTTAACAGCTTTCTGTGATTCTTCAGGATAAGCAATAAATTCTGTGACACCTGGCTTCACTTCTTTATTCCATGTAGCATCAAATATAGTTCTTGGAAATTCCATCGATACTATATCAACTGCTCCTCCTCCAGATATGTCTGCCATAAATCTTATAGCATCCCTAACTTCATTTAAGTCTCTATATCTTTGCTCATCACTTATAGTGCCTGTTTGAGCGTTATATCCCGAGAGGTTGCTTATAGCAGTAGGAAGCTCAACACCAGAAATCATTACCTCATTAGCTTTAGCTAACTCTCTTATAGCCTCTCTCACCTCCTTTCCATAAGCCTTAGGTCGTCCTCCGATAGCTGCATCAGGAGGCGTTGTTAATACAAACTGAATACTGCCAGTTCCTGCCTTAATTGCTGCCTCAGTTGTCTGTAATATATTAGCTCCTGTCCTAGGATCCCTTTCTGGCACAGTCTGTCCTAATTCGTGTATTGGTATTATAGGCTCTTCTAGTTTAGGCTCACCCTCCATCATCGCCTCAGTATAATATCCCCTATCCATAGGAATATAGTAACCAGTTCTGAATTCCATTTTTATAGTTCTTTAATGTATCTACTCTGCAACCATGTATATTTTTACCTTTTTACTTTGATATGCTTATATTATTTTCCTTTGCACTATCTTCGCAACTTGTTATACCTTGTCCGCTACATGAGATGTACATAACTGCTCAGCGGACCTTGGCAAATACAATATAGCTCGTATACTAGTTGTTATAGTAAAAATAAAATTTGTTAGACTCATATGAATATTAATAATAAATTATTCTTTTATGAAGAGATTACTATATAAAAGTTACTGGAATTTGAGTTGTTATATTTATTTGCTATATAATTCCCTGGCACTTACTAATACTATACCCACGCTGATATAAAAAGCATAGGCTACAAGAGGGATAAGATATAAGTCAAGGCCTAAAATAAAAGGAACCGAGTATAAGAATTTTCCAATACCAAAAGTCATTGCAATAGTATCAAGAGTTACTAAAGCTGTTACTGCATAGAAAGCAATCCTGATAATACTTCTAAACCTTATATTGCTTCGAAAGGCTCTTGACATGCCAAAGACTATAGGGATTGTCACTAGTATTATGGTGAGATATTTCAAAGCAAATAGTGTGTAAAGAATTACAAGAATAATAGGCAAGGCTATAATAATCAAATACGTGATAATCTTTTTGAAATCTACCCTATGCTGTAGAAGATTTGAAAAGCCAGTTATATTAGATTCATAAACCTTTGTAAAATAAGGCTTGAATTGTATTTTTTTATCTGTGATTAGAAGCTTAACCTGGAGATTATGAATATCAGTTATATTATTAGAGGTGTCAATCGCAATCAAAGGCTCAGAATCAGTAATAAAAACTGGAGCATGCATCTGAGAGTTTATATTTACTTCTAACTGCTGGAACTTGTCAAATTGGTTATTAATGTAATACTGGAGAAAAATAAGTTTTGGAAGAGATAATATTGACAATGCAACAATTGCAACAAATATCAGTGAAAAGAAGTAGTGAAAGACATGCCTATGCATTCTCTCAGACAACTCTATGTAAGAAACTGGATTTAGACTCCTAAGATAGGTTAAAAAGAAGTTAATGATTGATTTCAGGTGATTTTTCATGGTGTTTAACTTACCTCTTTTTTATCACATTTCTTAGAAAAGGAGTATATATATTTATTTATTTGAGAGGTACCGTTCAAAATGTAGGTTAGCATCAATTCCAACGAAGTTGGTGCCGAACTTTGTTCGAGTATGTGAGCATCATTGAAACAAGCAATTACCAAGCGGAAGGGGATGTTCCTCACGGGAGGGAACCGCTCTTTGCATATTCCAGCTAGATGCGAGCCGATGCTAACCCGAGCTTTGCGAGATTTTGAAAGGTGCCTGTTTGAAAGCATTATATTTTATTTTTTGCAAAAGAATAAAAATAGGGTTTATTTGCCATTTTTATGGAAAATATGGAAGAGATTTTAGAGTTAGTAAGGAAATATACAGGACATGAAAATGTTTTTTTAACATCAAGAGGAAATGCTGCAATATGGATTATATTAAAAACTGTTTATTTGCTAAGCAATAGAGAGACTGTTATTGTTCCTGATCAAAGTGGATGGATTACCTACTTAGAATATCCAAGGAAATTAGAATTAGAAATTGAAACAGTTAAGACTGGCTATGGAATTTTAGATCTGCAAAATTTGGAAGAAAAGGCAAAGATAGCTAATGCTTTAATATACCAAAATCCAGCAGGATATTTCGCAGAACAACCATTTGAAGAGATTTATAAGATCTGCAATAAGAACGGATGCTTTGTAATAATGGATATCTCTGGATGTGTCTCAGACGAATTAATGTATAACCCTAAATATGCAGATTTTTTTGTCTGTAGTTTTGGAAAGTGGAAAATTATAAATGCTGGATATGGTGGATTTCTAAGTGCGAAGGCTAAAGAACATCTAGAAGCTATAAAAAAGATGATTGATAAGGAGGATAAGAGTAATAATATATTTCATACTTTTGATAGTAAGTATGGAGAGAAGGTACTTAAGTGCTTAAAGAGTGCGCCCAAAAAGATTGTAAATCTCTATAAGGAATGTGAAAAAATAAAATATGAACTTAAAGATTTCAATATACTGCATAAACATACTAAAGGGATAGTTGTTGTGGTAAAATATGAGAGTGAAGAAGTAAAACAGAAAATTATTGAATATTGCAATTGGAATGGTTACGAGTATGCAGTTTGTCCAAGATACATAAGGGTGAATGACAATGCCATATCTATTGAAGTAAAGAGGCTTGATTTATAGTTAGATTATAGAAAAATGGATCTTGAAAGCTTATTAAATGGAATAGCAGTAATTTCTACAGTTGGTTTATCTGCATATATAGGTTATACAAAATTTAGGGAGTATATGGCAGAAAAAGCTTATAAAAGTGAAGGAATAAATGATGAAAGTGGATTAATAAATAGAGTAACTAACCTACACTTAAGATTAGAGATGGATCATGAAATTAATAGGAAAAAGGAGAAAAAAAATTTAACTTCTGTTTTAACAATAGTTGAACATTTAGAGCCTTATTTGAAATTTTTATACATGGCCTTTAGAAGAGTAGCTATAAGTAATAAACTACAGTTTGTCAGGATATTTGTGTATCCAACCAGAAATGACTCGAGTAGAGATGATTTATATAGTGTTAAATTACAACTTATTTATTTCGATGGAGGCACTAAAACAGATAAATTTTTAATGCTAAGTGGAGCAAAAACTTATTTATTTGAATCAATTGAATTTTTAAGAAGAAAAAGAGGCTATCATGTTGGAGTTATTGATTAAAGCAAATAGAATCAAATAGGAAAAAATAGAACTGAAGATAATAAAAAGGATTATAGTCAACCAACAAAGTAATTAAGATTTATGCATTATTTGTTGTTGACTATTTAGGAAACCACAACTAAATTATTTATTTTTGTGGCTTCCTATAGTTATTGAAGATGGCATTACAACAACCAACAAGTGCAGAAGAGTGTGTGTATTTTACCAAAAGAAATATAGGTAGTGGTAAAATGAAGGCATGGGTTTTTAGGAATAAATGTATAAAATGCGGAAAGGCACTGATGGGCAAGCCTAGGGACAAGAGCGGTAAAGTCTTAATCAGGGCTAAAGAATATGTATGTCCAAGCTGTGGATATAAAGTAGAGAAGTTAGCATATGAAGATACTTTAACTGCAAATATTGAATATACTTGTCCATCTTGTAGTAACTCAGGGGAATTACAAATACTATTCAAAAGAAAGAAAGTGCAAGGGGTGGATACTCTAAGGTTCCAATGCCAGAAATGCAAAAATAATATTGATATCACTAAAAAGATGAAAGAGATTGGAAAGAAAGGTGAGGGTTTGGATAAGGGGTGATTTTTATGGAAACTTTGCAAACTGTTGATAAGAATGTGCTGCGTAGAAAAGTCAAGCAAATGTATAGTCTGGTGGCACAAAAACCAAAGGGTTTAAAACTGCATTTTGAGATGGGAAGAGCTCTTGCTGAAAAACTTGGCTATCCATCTAAGGACTTAGATAAAATACCTAAAGAGGCTGTTGCATCTTTTGCTGGCGTTGGTTATCATTTTGATTTTGCCGACTTGAAAGAAAGCAATATAGTCCTTGATTTAGGCAGTGGATCTGGGATGGATTTGTTCATTGCAGCATTAAAAGTTGGAAAAAGTGGAAAGGCATTTGGTTTGGATATGACAGATGCGCAATTACAAAAAGCAAAAGATCTTATGCAAAGATATAGATTTACAAATGTAGAATTAAAGAACGGTTACATAGAGAAGCTGCCTTTCAAAGATGGCTATTTTGATGTAGTTATCAGTAATGGAGTTATAAATTTATCAACAGAAAAGCAAACTGTCTTTAAGGAAGTTTCAAGGGTTCTAAAGAGGGATGGCAGAATGGCTATATCAGACATAATAAGTGAAAAACAACTAAGTGAAAACATTGTTTGCAATCCTACCTTATGGGCAGAGTGTATTGGAGGTGCCATGCAGAAGAATGAGTACAAAAATGCTATTTTGTCAAGTGGGCTTAAAATAAAAGAGATGAGAGACAATAATCAATACATGTTTTTAAGTAGTGGTGCAGCAAAAGCAACAGATAAATATGGGGTTAAAAGCATTAGTATTTTGGCCATAAAAAAGTGATTAGTGAAGATTCAGTTGATTTTTTCATGGTATGGTTTTTATAATTGTTAATTTATTATGTCTAAAACAATCCGTGGTGTGATAGTTAACCATTCCAATAGCCTGCATAAAGGCATAACAAATAGTTGAACCAACGAATTTGAATCCTCTTCTCATCAGCTCTTTACTCATCGCATCTGATTCTTTTGTTGTTGCTGGTATTTGGAAAAACAATTTAAACCTATGGTCGATTGGTTTGTTGCCGACAAGTAGTTTCCTAATAAAATCTCCTTGTCATTTTTGCAAACCTGCAGTAAAAATAAACTCAGAAGAACTCTTTTCCAAAGACTGCTTGTTCCAAACTAAGTTTTCTCTTGCCATACGCTAAAGTAGCGAGGAATGCAAGTATGAACATAAGAGCAGGCGCTCCCTGATTTGTAATTGGATTCCATCCATTTGGCAAAGCGTGTCCGATTGTATACGCCACAATCATCTCAATAACACCAAAGAAAGATGCAAGTCGTGTCAGAACACCAGATATCAAGGCTAACCCAATCAGGAACTCAGCCGCACCAGCGTACCACACTAGTGTTCCAAAAGCAGCAGGTCCGCCTGGCATGCCCCACAATCCAAACAATTTCATCACGCCGTACAAGAAAAATAATGTACCGGTGCCTATGCGAAAAATTACATACAGATAATCCCCATATTTTGTTTCAAAATAAGCCATAGCTTCCAAACCTCCGTATATGGAAAATTAAGGTTGGATATATAAATGTTAGTACTGAGGATTAGTTTGATTTTCAGGGTAATTTTATAAAATCCCTAATTTGTCAAAAACCACCCATCATAGATTGGTGGCATGTTTGTATATACTAACAAGTAAGTGGTTTTTTGACACTAGGAATACTACCAATCTCAAGTTTATGTGAAATTTACTTTACAGCCCAAATTATAATAACATTTTTAAACAATCTATTTATTATAAATTCAAGGTGGTTAAACTAAAGTCAATAGGAAAGACCAAGATTTTGGTAACAAGTGCCCTTCCATATGCCAACGGGCCAATTCATTGCGGGCATCTGATGGAGTACATTCAGACAGATATATTCGTAAGATTCCTAAGATTAATAGGAGAAGACGTTTTATTTGTATGTGCTGATGATACACATGGAGCGGCAATTGAGATAAAGGCAAAAGAGTTAGGAATAACTCCAGAAAAGCTTATTGATGATGTCTTTAAACAGCACACAAGAGACTTCTCTAATTTCTTAATAAGTTTTGATAACTATTACACAACTAACAGCCCTGAGAATAAAAAATACTCAGATTTAATATTTGAGAAATTAAGAGATAAAGGATTCATATATAAGAAATACATCGAAGTAACATACTGTGAGCATGATAAAAGAACATTGCCAGATAGATATGTGAAAGGAACCTGTCCAAAGTGTGGAGCAGAGGAGCAATATGGAGATGTATGTGAGAAGTGTAATGCTGCATATAAGACTACTGATCTAATAAACCCTTACTGCGCTATATGTAGGGAAAGGCCTGTAAGAAAATCTGCTGAGCATTATTTCTTCAGACTTAGTGCTTTTTCTGATAGATTAAAGAAATGGTTAGACAGAAATAAGCAGTTCCAGCCTGAGATAAAGAATTTTGTTTATAGCTGGATTAAGAATGGCTTGGAAGATTGGTGCATATCAAGAGACGGCCCTTATTTTGGTTTTAAGATTCCAGGAGAAGAGGATAAATATTATTACGTGTGGCTAGATGCGCCTATAGGGTATATAGCATCAACTGTAAATTATTGTAATAAAAATGGATTAAATGCTGATGATTACTGGGTAAATAGGAAAACTAAGATTATCCATTTTATTGGCAAGGATATAATATATTTCCATTTCCTGTTCTGGCCTGCAATGCTAATGGGTTCTGGATTCAATCTACCTTTTCATATTCCAGTGCATGGGTTTTTAACAGTATATGGAGAGAAGATGAGTAAGAGCAGAGGAACCTTTTTTACAGCTGAAGAGATGTATAGTAAGTATAAACCAGAATACCTTAGGTTTTACTATGCAAAGATACTTGGAAAAAATATGTCTGATGTAGATTTGAATTTCCAGAATTTCCATAACTCTATAAATAATGAGCTAGTGGCAAACCTTGCAAATTTCTGCTATAGGGTACTTAGTTTTGCAAATAATAACCTAGATTCAAATATATCTAAGGTAGATAGCAATAAAAAGATAATGTCTGAAATAAAGAAAAAGATTAAAAAAATAGAAGAGCACTACTATAGCCTTGAGTTAAATGAGGCAACTAGAGAAATACTTGGAATTTCTTCTATTGGAAATAAATATTTGCAAGAAAAAGAGCCCTGGAATTTAATAAAGACAGATAAAGAAAAAGCTAGTGAGGTAATTGGATTAGCTGCAAATATTGTCAAAATACTATCACTAATAGTTAAGCCTATATTACCTAAATTTTCTAGTGAAATTGAGGCACAACTGAATCTTAAGGACTTGGAATGGAAGGATATAAATTTTGAGCTGAAAGAGCATAAAATCAGTCAATCAAGAGTCATATTCTCTAAGATTGATAGCGTAGTTGAAACTGAGATTAAAAAAGAAGAATCCAGAAAAATTAGTTTTGACGCTGAAGAAGATGTTAAAAGACTAGGTATAAATGCTTTTGGTGCGGTCATTAATGGGGTAAAAGTCAAGAAAAAACATGAAGGTTTAGAGAAATTTAAAAGGACTGTTAAAATCAATCCAGAGAGTGAAATTATTAATGCTTATAAAGAGCTTTACAAAAAGGTGGGCGCTGAAGTTAATTCTTCTATTGAATATTTAAATAGAATAGTGCAGGAGAATAAAAGATTGCCAACTATAAATACAGTTGTAGATTCTTATAATCTTGTCATAGTAAAAAGGCATGTAAATGCTGGCGCACATGATCTTAGGAAAATAATTGGAAATCCTAGATTGAAGATTATAACTACAGAAAATAAACAAACTTATATTCCTCTAGGACAGAATCAGGAAGAAAAAATTAAATCCGGCGAATTTGCTTGTGTTGATGATAAACATGTATTATGTCGCTTAGATGTTAAACAAGGTGAGCATACAAAAATAGATAAATCAACTAAAAATGTTTTTGTTTATGTCCAAGGAAACCTAAAGACTAGTGATGAATATTTAAAAGAGGCTTTAAAAGAGATTTGTGATAATATAATCAAATTTTGTGGAGGAACTTATCACGTTATACAGGCAGAAGAAGAGGTATTCCCGTTAAATATCAAAGTGGCGAAGATTATTTTAGTTGAAGATCACCCTAATGCAGACAAGCTTATAATACTAAGAATTGATCTTGGCAGAGAGCATAGGCAGATAATAGCTGGGATAAAAAATGACTATACTAAAGAAGAATTGATTGGTAAGAAAATTGCAGTATTAACAAATTTAAAGCCTGCAACTATTAGAGGGCAAATAAGCAATGGGATGCTTTTAGCAGGGGATGATGGGAAGAATATTGGGTTAATAGCCCCTAAGGATTCAAATCCTGGTGATAATGTTTATTTTGAAGGCTATAATAAAGTGAATAAAAACCAGATTAGCTATGAAGACTTTGCAAATATACATATGCTCACTAAAGATGGCAAGGTAGTTTATAATGGCAACGTTATGAAGACTTATAAAGAGGTATTATTTGTAGAGAAGGTTGTGGATAATGCTAGAATAAAGTAGATAGATTTAGGACTATAATATCAATTAGATTTTTAATGCGCTCATTATCTCATTTAAATGAGCTTCAGGACTTACTTTATAAAATATTTTTTCTATTCTTCCTTTTTCATCTATGATAAAAGTAGACCTTATAATTCCATAATAAGATTTACCCATAAATTTTTTTAATTCATAAATACCATATTTCTTAGAGACCTTTTTATCCACATCGCTTAGTAACTTAAATGGAAGATTAAATTTCTCTGAGAATTTTTTGTGCGATATTTTATTATCATTACTAATGCCAAGTATTTCAACATTTAACTTTCTTAGCTCTGTATAATTATCTCTGAAATTGCATGCTTCCCTTGTACACCCAGGTGTATTATCTCTTGGGTAAAAATAAAGCACTATTTTTTTGCCAGTAAAATCTGATAATCTTATAAGTCTACCTTCTTGATCATTTAGTTCAAAACTGGGGGCTTTGTCACCCATTTTTAGAGTTATCATAATAAACAATATTAGAATACCCCCTAGTTTAAAAACTTAATGAGGATTGTCTTGTTATCTGTAACATATAATATTATATTAATATAAATAACAGATTTTATAACAAGAGAGACAAGAGATAAGCATATACAAAGGGAAATATACTAATATACACTCAATTAAAATATGAGCTATATTATAGAGATTATTAATAAATAATATAATTCAGTAATTTATTACAGAAAAGCTTATATACCTATACCCATGAATTATTATAAGGATTAAGTTGGTAAAACCAGAAAAGTCAGGGAATTTTGGATTCAGAAGATCTAAAGAATTTCCAGGGAAAGAGGAGCTAAGGCATTTCATGATATTTATTTATTCTATAAGTGATAAATCCCAAAAAGAAAAGGTTAAGATTTTGAGGGACCTTTTTGGGTATAAAGAAGTAAAAGCAAAAAAAGAATACTTACATGAGGGAATGTTGCAAAAAAATTATTCAAAAAAACTAGGAAGTAATGTAATACTAGTCCCTGCTGGCTTTGCACTATATTTCAATAATTATTTTTTACAGAATAAGATAAAGTTTGAGATTATAGATGTATGGATGAGATGAAAAATGATTGAAATAAAAAGAAAAGTATTATTAATAATATTGCTACTGGTATCATTAGTTTTTATTTTTAATATTAATATGTCTTTAGCAATACAAAATGGTTTATCAAACTTAAAAATAAGAGGTAATGATGGAGTATATGGATATGTAAGAGGAAATGATGATGAATTCTACTTTAGTGTAACCGCGAAGAATAATGGATTGCAAATAAAACTAGATAATGTAAGACTACTTGGAAACACAAATAATACTGGTTTTGCATTTGACACCTGTATTCCAGGCAGTGATGGAAGCTATGAATGCAAATTAACAAGAGAGATGTCTGGATTTGTAATTTGTCCTAAGACTAGCTTTGATGTAAATCTTTATGACCTAAATGGTAATTTTTTAGACGATGATCAAATAAACGTAATTTGTGATACTTTAGCTCCAACAATCACTGCTTCTGTTGATAAGCAAAAATATGGCTCAAGAGATAATGTAACTGTTTCATATTTAATTCTAGATGTAGCATATCCAGGAAGCTTAAGCAATGAATGTGTAGGTGTAAAAGGGGATCTAAGGATTGGCTCTAATAGGTTTAATAAGGGTTATAACATAAATCCAGGGGTTACATGCAGTTACTCTAGCTCTATAACCGAACCTGCAATTGCTTTTAATTCTGGGAATTCTTCAGATAGGGTTTCTGTCAATATAACTGGGTTTGATAATTTTGGCAGATCTGGAAGTGTGTCTGTTTTTTTTGATACAGATTTTCAAGGAGTAAGCTTTATTTTAAACTATTTCAACATAAGCAACTTAAATCATGCAGAAATAGAATATTTCACTCCAATGGATGTTCTTTTCAACTTTGGAGTTGATGTGGCTGGAAGTGATTTAGATGAAAGTACTATTAGAGCTGACTTAACAGAATTAGGAGTAGTAAATGCTGTTGCATCTTGTCATCAGGTTGATGGTAAGAAAAGGTGTGAATGGAAAAATATCAGATTATTTTTGCAAGAACCTTCGATAAGCAAGACTATTACAGTTAGTGGTAAAGATTTAACTGGAAATGAGCAAACAAGTGTGATTGTATTAAATAAGGTTTTGAGTGTTGATAATGACGCACCTAGAATTCATAATCTACAGATAAAAAACCAGAAAGGTGAGAGATTTAATTTCACCTCTCCTTTTCCTCAGAAAGTTACTGTAACAGTAGACATAACTGAGGCTGAAACTGGGCTAGCTCTTAATAGCGTGAAAGCAGATTTATCAGCATTAAATACTTTTCAGAATTATGAAACCCTTCAAAAGGATTTTTGTACTGCTATAAACGAGAATATAACAACTTGCACTTGGGGGAACATATATTTTAATTCTAATAGAAGCGGGTTAGTACAGAATACTTTAACATTCAGCGCAGGCGACTTAGCAGGGAATAATAGGAGTGAAAATTTAAATTATCAGATATTTGTTGACAGTGAATCTCCTGTTCCACTATTCCTCAACGTTGAAGGACAGCAGCCTGAAACATTAAACTACATCTCTCAGCAAGGGAATACATTTGTTTTAACAATCCAAGAAGATGGTAGCGGGTTAAATGCCATGGATGTGTCTATTGACGCTAGACAACTAACTGGAAATCCTAAACAGCCTGCAGATAATTGCAGTCAAATGGGTGATATCTACACTTGCTACTGGTATAATATGAAAAGCTTGCAGTTTTCTGGTAAAAGCTTTATTAGTACCAGCACTACTATAACAGATAGGGTAGGTAATTTGGTTAATAGTAGCCTATTGCTTGAGGTTGAGATAGATAATAAGGATCCTATTATTGAGAATTTTGAGCATTTTCCTAAGTTTCCAACATACAATGATAAAATTCTAATTTCTGCTAAGGTAAGTGATAACGAATCTGGTGTTAGAAAAGCTACCTTTTATCCAGGAAGCATATTAAATGCTAGTGAGCTTGGAATGGATTGTCAAATTGAAAGTAGTAATGAAGAAAATAATGAAGAGACTAATGAAGGTAATAATCAAAGTAATAGAAGGAATGTCAAATGCTCAGTTGAGCTTACTGGCCTAGAAAAAGTGGCAAAGACTGACAAAGTAAAAATAATAGTTGAAGATTTTGCAGGAAATACGGTTGAGAGGAATTTATTGTTGGAGATTTCAGAGCCTATTGTAAGCACACCTGATTTTTTTACAGTTCATAGCACTACCATAAGCCCGAGCAAGGTTCCAAGAAAGGCAGTAAGTCAAGTAGCATTCAGCATGTTTGCAAAGGTTTCTCTAGCTATAAAGGACATAAAGGAGAGTGCTCAGATAATTTCTGCTAGTGCTGAGTGCTCTAATTCAAGTTATGTTGATAGAAACAGCATTTATCTTCTAAATGAAGGCACTCTTGAGCCAATAATTGGCTTTAGGCTAGCTCCAACAGTTGGGGGTGTAACTGCAGATCGGATTAAAGTGAATTGTAAACTTAATATGATTATAAAGAAAGAAGATCTAATATTCTCTAGGCCTGAGGTTGAGAGTGTTGAGCTAAATATTCCACTTTATGATGCACCAATTGGTGCAGTAGACGAAAATGTGAATGCAAAGCTAGAGTCTCTTAATACAGAGATTACAGATCTTGAGAAAGAAATTAAATCAAAAGAAGAGTATGCAAATATATTAGCAACATGGTGCACTATCTCTAAATTAATGGGAGAGTTGAATAGTATATTGCAGAACGTTAAGATGATATATTATACTGTTACTTCATTCCAGGAAATAAGTACTATAGCTGCAATAGACGCTGCAATTGTTAGTGGTGCTGGTTGTGTGTCTGCTGCTAGTGCAGCTGCGGCTGCTGTATGTAGTTCACCTGCATCACTCACACCAGTAGGAATAAGTTGTTGTGCTGTTGAGACCGCATTAGTACCCCTTGCTGGAGCAATTGATGGAAGTATAGCTCCATATCAAGCTATTGCTAAGACTGGAGATATAGCAGCTGTTGCTAATGCAGAGTCCATTGCTGTTCTTTTAGACGCAGCTAGCATTGCAGCTTTACCATGCCCAGCTTCTGCTGTGATTGCTCCTTGTATGGTCGGAGCTTCTGCAGGAATATACGCTGGTACAGCTGCTTGGGCAACTGCAAAATCCAGCTTTGTCTCGATATGTACTAAATATAGTAAACTTCATTCATTCATTGATACATATATATGGCCCCCTGGACCTTTTGGGATAAGTGCAGTAAGTGGTGGTTTTGGATTGAATACTATTGGAATGATGAATAAGATGGGGTGTGCAATATCTTATCAATGTGCATTATGCGATTGGGATAATTGGATGGAATTAGGTGTATCATTAGCTGCAACACCTATCTTAAAAGGAGTCTCTTCTGATAAAAGTAAAGATGAGCCTTCTAAGGCTTCTTATTCTCCTCAACCTGAGCCAAAAGTTGATGACACTTCCAGGGACGAAGTCTTAGGGGCCCAAACCTTGGCTATTACTAATGTGCCTGGTCCTGAGGATTTTAGGCAACCTGAAGTTAAGTATAAGCCAGACAATAATGGATGGAGAAATGCTATTATTGAAACTGAGGTACCTAAAGAAATTAAAGAAGCAACATGGATATTTGACCCTTACAAGAGCAAACCTTATGCATATGCTTGCTTATGTTATCCAGCGATTGTATATAACCTTAAGAAAGAAAGACAAGTAAAATGCATGTACAGAAATTGTATCCAACACGAGTTAGCTAGTGGCATTACAACAAGTGCATGTGACCTAGCATATAAAGAGAGGCAATGCTTGTATGTTGACGGAGCACAATTTAAAATATTTGGAAATAAAAATGCTATTGATGGCTTAATAAATATTATTTCAACGAAACTTCCTTTCTTAATAGGAGGTATAGCTTACAAAGCTTTCTGTGGAACATATTCATCTTCAGGAGATGAAGAACAGTGTGCAGCTGCATTTGGGATTTTTATTTCAACAGCAGGTACACATCCTATATCTTGTGGTAT
>CAZBGH010000010.1:0-5914 GCA_964491335.1 uncultured Methanosarcinales archaeon
GTATAAAGTTTTCCATCAACTTCTCTTATAAAACTTAATCCAGTGCCACACAATGGGCAATAAGTAGCTATGACAGGAATCCCTCCTATGTTATCATTAACAATTTCATGATAATTAAGAATTTTTATAGGATATGCTTTAGCTTCTTCATTAACAAAAACACCAAGTACATACTCTTCATCATCAATAAAATCCTCTTGCTCAGATTTAACAAATTTAGGTTCTAGAATAGATGGTATGGCATCTCTTGGTAAAACTGTTTCTATCTTATCTGGATCTACAATGTATTTCTGTCCATTTCTTTCTTTAATCTCAATATCTAGTAAAGACACTCTGGTCTTAGTAACAGCTGTACTTGCATCTTGCTTAGTCTCTGTTCTTTGCTGTGAGCATCCATAAATTAAAAAACTACTAATTAATACGAATATTAATATTAGAAATATTTTGCTTTTAATCATTTTCTAATTATCTTCTCAATATCCTGCTCCATTATCTCAAGAGTTATTTTTCCAAAGTATCTATTGGTTATTACACCATCCTTATCAATAAAATAAGTTACTGGCATACCTCTCAAAATGTATACATTAGATACATCCTCATTACTGTCTAACAGTATTGGATATGTAACCTCAACTGCCAACTGATTCTTTGCATAATCTATTGCTATTTCTCTCTTTTCACCTCTGTTAATACCCAATATAACAATATCATTCTTATACTTCTGTGCAACTTCTTCAAAATCAGGCATCTCTTCTAAACAGAATGGACACCATGATGCCCAAAAATTAACTACAACAGCTTTCTTGTTTCTTAAATCTGAAAGTTTTACTAGCTTGCCTTCTATATCTCTTAGTATAAAATTTGGAGCTAAACTACCAATCTCAATGCCTGTCTCTAACTCTGAGGATTTTTTAACTCCAAGAGCCTCTCCTTGAACTATCTCTATCTTTTTGAAAGGGTTTTGTATTAATAATATGGCACTAACTATCAGCATTAACACTATTGACAATAAAACATATCTATAAGTGTATTTAACCATCTGCTTCACAAGATTTAATTAAGAAGATATAGTTTATAAATTTATATAAATATAATGTTTTAAGTTTAAAACTGGAATTTACAATATATTTTTGTTGCAAATGATTGACTCTCTAAATATAGAGCTGTACATCTTTAAATCTGGAGCCTAAATATTTATAAAATAATAAGATTCCCTACAATAAATGTTAGTAAGATATCATAAACCATTTGGGGATTCTGATCACAAAGAACATCCTCTTCCTGAAAACTGGCAAGATATAGAAAGGCACGCAGGTTTGATGCCAATTAGATTTGCTCCTGTGGATGATAATAAATTATACAGAAGTGGAATTGTATGGTCTCATCAAATTCCAGTATTACAAGATAAATACGGAATCCATCACATTGTATCTTTAATGGATGGAGATTGGCTTAATAAAGATTATGATAATCCCTCAATTATGATACACCAGTTTCCTTTCCATCAAAGAAGGGAACTTACAGCTGAAAGAGCAAAAAATATTGTTGATACAATAAATAAATTTGATAGTCCAGCCTTAGTACATTGCCTAAAAGGGGTCACTAAGACAGGTATGGTTTCTGCAGCTTATCAGATCTTAAATGCTCAAAAAAGTAATTTAGCAGCTTTCCTTGAATATGTATGGAGAAGTGAGTGGCATCTAAGCGGAATATTGAATATTTCTACAGTTAAAGAGATATTAGCTTATGATAATTCAAGATAATTCAAAGGTTTAGGCTTAATTAGCTTCTATCAAGATATCTGAAGAATCAATAAAATTAGGTTGTGTCTTAAACTTATTTAGGTAATTGTTTTTGTAATTCTATTTGAAGACTGTCATAAGAGCAACCTATTTGTGTTCTCAATTCTTCTATTTTACCTGAAATACCTATTAATTCGCCTTTATATAGATGATATAATCTCATAATTTCTGGCCCTTTATCAGGCTGATCAGATACGTGAATATATGCTGTTGCAGCTTCTCTTTCCCTAATTCCCAAGCCTTCTACAAACTTATCAATAAGTGCCAATCCTTCTAAGCTTATATTTGTCTTAGACATTTTAATTACAAGTTACATATAAAATAAATCGCATATATAACAGCTAATGCTCTCTTAGTAGTTCAACAGCTTGTTTCACTAAATTGTCCTCAAGTGGTTTAAGTCTTGCACTATCGAGATTACCCGATTCAATTTGAGGAATTCTTCCTTCTAGCCTAAAAGGCTCTGCAAAAAGATCTCTTGACTCCTGCATCTTTCTTACTAATCCTTCAAAATTCTCTGCTTTAAGAGTCAAGCTTCCCCAACCACCATCCCAAGTCCTATAAGAACAATAAAGTCCACCATTTAGATCATAATATAATTGTGTATTAGCATTATCCATACTCTAAGAAGTATTTACCTATCGTTTATTAATCTTTTGCCTTTTTTTGTTATTAACCCCTGCTGCTTAACTTTACATCGTCTCTTAATGCCTTGATTGCTTTCTTTGGATTATCGCTTAACATTATAGCAGAACCTGCTACAATCATATCTGCACCTTTCATTGCTGCTATTCTTGCTGTTCCAACCTTCATAGCACCATCGGTCTCTATATTTAATCTATGGCTTATTTTTCTTACTTGCTTGATTTTCTCAAGAGCTTCTCTCACTAAAGGAGCACCATAGCTTCCGGGCATAACAGTCATTATCAGAACTTGATCAACTAAAGGAATTATCTTCTTAATCATTGATACTTGTGTATCTGGGTTGAGCACAATACCTACTTTTTTCTTTTTCTCACGGATTCTAATGATTGTACCCATAAGCTCTTTCTCGTCTTTGCACGCTTCCCAGTGGAAAAGAACAGTATCACAGTATAAAGCATACTCCTTAACATAAGCCCATGGCTCTTCTATCATCAAGTGGGCTTCTATCTTTACCCTAGTCTTCAGCCCTTTTAGAATTTCAAAATCAACTGTTTTTGCTGCAACAAAATTTCCATCCATCACATCAAGATGGACTTTCCTTACATAAGGCTCCACCAGCCTTAATTTAGATAGAAAATCTTCTTTGCTGAATGCAATTATTGAAGGGATTATTTCTGGCATTGTAAGGATTTTATGATTATTTAGTGCTTATTAATTTTTATATTATTTAAACATCGGAATTCCACTATTCTCTGAAAGGTGGTTTCTGACAATTTGGAACGATTGTGTATCTTGTATGCTTGTCCGTCCGCCACAGATAGCAGTTCTATCAATAATTGGCGGACTAATGGCACAACAATTGTTCACAATCCGTTTGCAAATTATATTTTTTTAATTATAAAATTTTTTGATTATCCTCTATCTCTTTTATCATCTCCAACCTTCTCTGATGTCTTCCACCCTCAAATTTTGTTTCTAAGAATATATTAATTAATTTCTTAGTCTTAGCTAAACTTACTTTCTTTGGCTTCAAATCCATTAGCAAAGTATTGCCACCTTTCTTCCTGAGCTTCTTATAAAATCCTTTATATTCAAGTCCGTTTAGGCATAGTACATTAATATCGTTATGAGATCTTGCTAAATAAACAGAGTCTTCAGTATTAACCTCAGCAGATCTAATCCCTTTAACTTTATTTGCGGCAATTGCAACCCCTGTTCCAGAGCCGCAAATCAAAATACCCCTTTTCTCATCAGGATTCTTGGCTACCTCTCCTGCAACCTTTTGCGCAAACACTGGATAATCATCGTTTTTATCAAACTCATAAGGACCTATATCTAGTGCTCGAATTTTTCTGTTCTTGATATACTTAAGAATATCTCTCTTTAAAAAAAATCCATTATGATCCCCACCAACTATAATTTCCATAAGATAACTACAACATAGGATATATTTAAAAGTATTCCTATCTTTCTAAAAGAAGTGCTCAATTTCAAAAGAAACAATCTAGACAAAGTATCCTCACCTTATTTACAGCAGCATAAAAATAATCCAATATATTGGCAGGAATGGAGTCAAGAAGTCTTGGATTACTCAAAGAAAAATAATAAACTAATTTTTGTCTCAATTGGTTATGCAACCTGCCATTGGTGTCATGTAATGGCTACAGAAGCTTTTTCTAACAAAGAGATTGCAGAATATTTGAATGAGCATTTTGTTTCTATTAAAGTAGACAGAGAGCAGAGGCCTGATATTGACAAATATATGATGTCTTTTATTGTAGAAACCCAAGGCAGCGGTGGGTGGCCATTAAATGTAATATTAACACATGATCTAAAGCCAATATACGCATTAACTTATGCGCCTATTAACCCAAAATATGGCTTGCCTGGGTTTATAGCTATATTAAAGATGATAAAAGAAGGATATGAACAAAATAAAGAAGAAATAGCTACGTATAGCCCATCTCCTATAGTTTCATATCCTTTTGAAGAAACACAACTAATTATATCTATCCTAGAATTAGCAGATATGACAAACGGTGGCTTTGGTCATTCTATTAAATTTCCACCACATAATACACTCTTATTTTTGCTAAGCTATTTTGAAGCTATAAAAGATTATAAAGTAAAAGAAATAATTGAACTAACATTAGATCATATGGCAAAAAGGGGTTTACATGACCACCTACAAGGAGGTTTTTATCGTTATTGCACAGACAATCAGTGGACTATCCCTCATTTTGAGAAAATGCTCTATGATCAAGCAATGTTACTATGGGTTTATAGCTGGGCATATAAATTGTTAAATAAGGATGAATATAAGGTAATTATAAATAAAATCGTACAATGCCTTGAAGAAACATTTGAGCATAATAAATTATTCTATTCTGCGCATGACGCTGACGCTAACCATGAAGAAGGTACAACATATCTCTGGTCAAAAGAAGAACTGCAAAAGGTTCTTACAAAAGAAGAATTTGAAAGATTTATAGAGGCATATGAAATTAGTGATAAAGGTAATTTTGAAGGCAAAATCCATCTGATAAAAAAAGAAAACATATTTCTAGCAGGTATAGAAGCAAAGCTGCTGGAAATAAGAAAAACCAGGAATCAGCCATTTATAGACAGGAAAATAGTCACTAGTTGGAACGCTTTAACAGGTATTGCCTTACTAATGGCTTATAGATGCATTAATAATGAAAAAGCCAAAACAAAATCCTTAACATTATTTAAAAACATTCTTTCAAAGCATTATATAAATAATAAATTAGCCCATAGCTCCATTAATAATACAGTTCAGCAAGGAGAATTTTTAGAGGATTATGCCTCATTGCTTTTATTTGCAACTTATATTTATGAAGAAACTAATAAATATAAAGAAGTAATCGAAGAATTAACTGGTAAATTAAAAGAAT
This sequence comes from uncultured Methanosarcinales archaeon, assembly GCA_964491335.1. Classification (GTDB taxonomy): domain Archaea; phylum Nanobdellota; class Nanobdellia; order Woesearchaeales; family JACPIF01; genus JACPIF01. The sequence goes on from CAZBGH010000010.1 coordinate 5,363, forward strand.
TCCAGAAAAACAATACTTGGATTGAAAGTAAAAACCCAGATTTTATGGAAGTAGCTGCACAAAGAATTGATCATCCAATACCTTCTAGTGCTTCATTAGCAGAATTTGCTATCTTCAGAACAAAATTAATCTTTAGAGAAGATTATGAGCCAGGTAATTATGAAGAACCTATGAATTATGATTTTTTTAATCTTATAACATTTCTTAAAAATGGAAACGTGCATGAGATCCATGTGCCAAAGAAAATAAGTTGGAAGCATTTGCCTTTAAATTGCATACAGTTAATATCAAAAAATATACAAGATTGCTATAAGCAGATATGTGTAGAGTTTAAAAATGTTAATCAATTATTTGAATATCTTAAAAAGTAGAATCAACTATAGTTAACCAACAGAGTAATTATGATTTATGGATCATTTGTCGTTGACTATTAGATACCTGTGGCTAATGGCACTCAGCAATTTATTAGACGCCTGTGGCTGACAAGCACTCAGGATTTATTTGAGCATACTCTAGTGTGTGTTCAAGAACAAATTAAGAATTTATTTTTTA
>CAZBGH010000010.1:6014-17483 GCA_964491335.1 uncultured Methanosarcinales archaeon
TGAACTTACATTGCGAATTAGTTTCTAATAGATTTTTTAAAGTATAACGAATATCAAAACCTTACCCTTTTCCATCACTCCCAAAAAGCCTAATCCTTCTCTCAACAGTTTTTTGTATCAACTCTTTGGCAGGCTTAAGAATCTTCCTTGGGTCAAACTCCATTGGATTTTTTGCAAGAAATTCCCTTTCTGCAGCTGTGAAAGAAAGCCTAAGGTCAGTGTCAGTATTTACTTTACATATACCGTTTTTAATAGCCTGCTTAATTTGAGAATCTGTAACACCAGAGGCATCTTCAAATCTAGCTCCATATTTAACAGCTTTCCTAACAATATCTTTAGGTACCCCTGATGCACCATGCAAAACTAGTGGAACCTTAACCTTGGCTTTTATCTCTTTTAATCTTTTAATATCCATATTTGCATTCCCTTTAAATTTATAAACACCATGAGATGTACCAATTGCAACAGCAAGGGAATCTATTCCAGTTTTATCAACAAATTTTTTGGCGTATTTTGGATCTGTTAGAATTATTTTTCTCTCTGAAACTTTATCTTCTGCTCCTCCAATAGTTCCAAGCTCAGCCTCAACAGGAATCCCTCTCTTGTGGCACATCGCAACTACTTTTTTAGTTATACTTGCATTCCTGTCAAAGTCATAATGTGAAGCGTCTATCATTACAGATGTATAGCCTTCTTTAATACACTTCTTGATTGTAGAAATATCCTTACCATGATCTAAATGCAGGACTATTGGTATCTTATTCTCATGTGCTGCTGTTTTTATCATTCCTGCTAGATACTTTAGGCCAGCATATTCTATTGCACCCTCTGATGTTTGCAAAATCACAGGACTCCTTAATCTCATAGCACCTGCAACTATTGCTTGCATTATCTCTAAATCATTCACATTAAAGGCTCCTACTGCATATTTGCCTTTCTTGGCTTTTGTGAGAATTTCTTTGGATGTTACTAGCATAATAACTTTATTCTAAATTAGACTATATAAGAATTTTGGTATGTCAAAAACTGCCTATCACAGATTGGTGGTATTCCGTTGTATTAATATATTTACTTACAAGTGGTAATAAATAGAAAGATTTATAAGCTTGCTATATTTTCAAGAATAGCTATGAGCCTAGGAATAGCACTTACAAACGGACTTGAAGCAGTGGTAATTACAGATGGTAGATCTTTTGATTCTGGTAGAAAAAAAGACTCTGAAAATAAAGTTGGTAGATTTGAAAATAGTGAGTATCATGGAATAGTATTTGGAGCTGGTAATGGTAATCTTGTTTGGGGTATAGTTAATAATTCAAAAGTTTTTCAACAGTTACCCTCTTTAGATGTATATGTTGCCACCATCCATGCAATGCATCAAAAACAGATTGCAGATTCAAGAGACACCATATTCCAGAAAATTCAACAAGAAGCAGGAGCAAGAGTTCAAGTTTTTCCTGGTAGCCCTGAGCAGAAACAGCAAATGCTTATGCAGGATATCTCTAGGAGATTAGAAGAATATGATAAAGCTAGAAGAGAGGGTTATACAAGCCTTGTTGTAGCAGCTTTTGACAAGAATGCTAAAGGAATAAGAATTTATTATGTTGACGAAAATAGTAAAGACCAGACATTCTCAGATCATATTGAAATAGGTTCAGGGAGAGACGGTGCAAATTTTTATTTTACAACTAAATTAGAGGGCATAGATTGTAGTAATTTAAGGGTTAAAGACTTACTATTCTGCGGGATAAATGCATATTCAATGTCAACAGTAAATATAGGTGTAGGTGGTACACCCAAAATAGCAATTATTAACTCTAATGGTATCAGCATACTACCTCCAGAGCCTACACGGGCTTTAGCAAATGTGAGTGGAGCTTATCTTGCAGAATTAGAAGGAGTTAATAAACATGATACCCTATTACATATGGGAGAAATTCTAAATGAAAAGGACCCTCAGTATGATGTGGTTGCAGAAAAATTAGGAATCAATAACGAGACCTTAAGAACAATGGTAATCCCCTACAGTGTTTGGCAAGAAAAAGCTAATACAAGATTTATAGGTTAAGTGAACAAACTAGCTCCTAAAAGAATTTGGTTTTGCTTGTATATAGGTTTAGAGAATAGATAATTTAATTCTTATCCTGAGACATTAAGTTAAACAGTCAAATGGTTCTGCAAAGGATTTTCAATTAAAAAAAATAATAATATTTTGCATACGAGTGACTTTGTGTATGCAGTAGTCCGCCAATTATTGATGTCCAGTTATATGTGGCGGACATGGATACAAGGTAACCAAGCGTTGCAAGTGTAATAATACTAAATAACTAATGTAGTGGACAGGTAGACAAAATACACAAATAGTTACAAAAATAGGTCATAATCTCTTAACCAAGCTAGTAACTTTCTTATATATCCTCATTTAATCTTATTATAGATGAAAAACCTTATCTGGTATTTACTTGTGGGCACAAGAGGTGGAGAAACTAGAGTAAGAATTCTTCTGGTTATTAAAAATAGGCCGATGAATGCTAATCAGCTTGCTACTAAGCTTACATTGGATTATAAAACAATACAGCATCATCTTAGGATATTAACAGAAAATAATCTTTTGTCACCTGTTAACAAAGGTAAATATGGAGCAGTGTATTTCTTATCTGAAGATATTAAAGTTTTATGGCAAGAATTTAGTGAGATTTGGGATAAATTTGGGAAAAAGTAATTAAATGAAGAAAATAAACTTTTGTTATGGCAATGGATTACTTAATGAGAACAACTTTTGGATTAACAGCTTTAAATATTATCCTGCTTATTGCTCTTGGTTACATTTATGGTAAAAACTGGCTCAAGTTAAAAACCAGCTTTACATATGGTTTATTGTTGTTCACTGTTCTTTTCCTCTTGCAAAATTTGACATCATTCTACTTTTACATTACTATGATACCCTATTTTGTTGATATGGTTAGTTTACATGTTTTTATATTAACATTATTGCAAACTATTGCATTTTTAGTACTGAATGTTATCTCATGGAAATAAAAGGAGGCTAAAATGAAAAATGTATTATTAGTTATATTAATTATTTTTTTAGTTACACATGTAGGATGTGCAACAGCTGATAAAAATATGGTAGAAAAGGATAGTATGGAAAAGAAAACTATGGAAGATAAATCTATGGCAGATAAAGAGTCAATGCAAAAAGAAGCAATGGATAAAGAAGGAACATTTATGGCACAGGGTAATATACTAGCAGGCACTAAAACGCCATACATAGAATACAATAAAGCAGATTATGATAAAGCTTTAGCAGAGGATAAAACAGTAGTGCTGTACTTTTATGCGAACTGGTGTCCAATCTGTAGGGTTGAACAAGTATCAACATTTGCAGCTTTTAGTGAATTACAATTACCAAATGTAGTTGGCTTTAGGGTTAATTACAAAGACTCAGATACAACAGATGATGAAGTAGAACTAGCAAAACAATTTGGTGTAACATATCAGCATACAAAAGTTATAATAAAGAGTGGTGAGAAAGTCTTGAAAGCTCCTGATAGCTGGGATAAGGAAAGGTATATAAGTGAAATAACAAAATATGCATAATAAAACATATAAAAATAATTAAGATGTAATTAAAATTAATTTGCATTACGACGCCACCTTCAGAGGCTGTGCGATTAATCCATTAATAAAAAGGTAATAAAATAATTTGCAAACGAGCCTCGAAATGCGAGGCTGTGCTAAGGTCCGCCTATCAATGCTGTAACATTCATGTAGTGGACAGACAAGCATACAAGTTAACCGAACGTTGCAAACTATAATAATACACAAAATAAATATTAGGATAAGGATACAAACTCCACAAAGGTTGCAGGTTAAAAAATTAAATTAAAAATAAAACCAAAAAAAGGAAACAACTATTAAAATGGTAGAAGTAACTATTATTGCAGCATTTTTAGCAGGTATTGTGTCATTCCTTAGCCCATGTGTTTTGCCATTAATACCAGGATTTCTTGCGTATTTGTCAGGCACTTCTTTAGAGCAGCCTGCTGGTGCAAGGTGGAAGATCTTTTTTAATAGTGTTGCTTTTGTTTTAGGATTTTCTATTATTTTTGCTTTACTTGGTGTGCTGCTTAACACAGTTTTAGATAGAATAGCTTACTCCACTCAATTATGGCTCTCCAGAATAGGTGGGATTATCATAATATTATTTGGGCTTTATCTTGTTGGCTTAATAAAGCTTAATTTTCTAGAGAGAGAGCATAAATTAAAAGTAAAGAAGAGATTTAGTATAACTTATGTAACATCTTTTGTTTTTGGGGCTGCATTTGCAGTTGGCTGGACACCTTGTGTAGGATCTGTCTTGGGTTCTATATTTGCACTGGCTGTTTCAAAGCCAACTATAAGTTTTCTATTATTAACAAGTTATTCCTTAGGATTAGGTATTCCTTTTCTCTTAGTTGGCTTATTCTCGACACAAGCCCTACAATTCATCAGGAGGCTAGGCCCATTCCTAAAATACTTTAATATTATTATAGGCATACTGCTAATAATCCTAGGAATACTTGTTTTCACACAAACATTGAATCAGATTGCAAATTTGAACTTAGTTAACTATTTTCTTTTGAAATAAAATGGATAAAAAATCGAATAGAAAATTTGAATTTGGCAGATACAAAAATGTAGTTCTAATAGTAGTTATAATATTGGTCACTGGTTCTATTTTTCTAATACAAAATATTAAGCAAACTAATAGACAAAAAATATATGTTAGAGAGTTAGCTTCAATGGACAATTCTGAAAGAGTTAAACAAAAATTAGCTCTTTATCCAAAAGCTAAAGAATTGGTAGAGCCTAATGGGTATCTAAACACAGATAAAATAACTATTGCAGAGCAAATAGGTAAAAATATAGTGCTAATAGACTTTTGGACGTATAGCTGTATAAATTGCCAGAGAACCATACCATACATTAATGCTTGGTATGAAAAATATAAAGATAAGGGACTATTGATTATTGGTGTTCATACTCCTGAATTTGACTTTGAAAAAGATTATAATAATGTAAAAAGAGCGATAGAAAAATTTGGGATAAAATACCCAGTAGTGCAAGACAATGAATATAAAACATGGAGTGCTTATAAGAACAGATACTGGCCTAGGAAATATTTAATTGATATTGATGGTTTTATAGTATTTGACCATATAGGAGAAGGTGCTTATGAAGAGACTGAAAAGAAAATACAAGAATTGCTGGAAGAAAGAAATAAGGTATTAAAGCTGGATGAGCAAATTAGCAAAGATGTTTCAAAGCCAGATGTAGAATCTGCTGGTCAGATAGGAACTCCTGAGATTTATTTTAGCTATGGATTCTCAAGAGGCCAGATGGGTAATAAAGAAGGTTGGCAACCTGGTAAAACAGTAAATTATACAGCATCACAAAAATTAGAGGCAAATAAATTCTATCTGGCAGGTAATTGGTTAAATAATAAAGATAATATGGAACTAGTTAGCAATCAAGGATCTATTTTACTAGTTTATTTTGCAAAGAAAGTTAATTTAGTAGCAGGCTCTAAAACTGCAACAGAAATAGTGGTATATCTAGATGGAAAAGAACATAAAAAATTAGTTATCTCAGATTTTGATTTATATAATGTAGTCTCCACGCAAGAGTCAGGAGCCCATATCTTAGAAATAGATGCTAATTCTCCAGGGTTGATGGCTTATACATTTACGTTTGGGTAAGCCTTTGCACATTTATAAAGATTATTACCACAACATTTAAACCAAATGTCTTTAAAATGAACGGGCACAGTTTTCTGCGTATAGAACCAAAGATTTATATATCACTTGATACCATATCAATTGATATGTCGAAAATTGCAAAATTTTTAGTTATTTATTACGATTTTCGAGCATGCTCAAAAACCACTATAAATTAATGTAAATTGTGGTTTTTGACATGAGCTAAAATGAACTCAAAAACACTTATAATGAAGAAAAGGAACTATAGTGAACAGAGAAGCCCAACACTCAATACTGTGTTAATGGTAGAGTCAACATTAAGCAAAGCAAGCAAGATATTGACAATTGGAAAACTCAAAAGAATGCTTCCAAAGCAGGTCATGCACCAGACTTTGATGGCAGTCATTGATTATCTTGAGTACAGCGGCAAAATTGTGGTTCACGATGACAAAGTACTTTGGACTTTCAAGCCACTGAGTAAGCTGAAAAAGATGCACGGATTGATTGTTAGATGAGAGATTACAAAGGCAAGATAAAAAAGAAAATTACCGTCAAATTAGTAGGTGATGCAGAAAAAGCATTCAAAGAATTGAACAGAATAGTAGGTGAGCAGCGAAGTAATGGAATCACAAGCTCAAAAGAAATAACACTTATTAATGCTATTAACAGAATCTTTGATCTTATTGTTAACAATCCTTTTTACGGAGAAAACGCAAAGAAGGATTTGATTCCAGAAGAATACAGGCAAAAATATGGTGCAGATAATCTTTTCATTGTTGATTTGCCGGATTATTGGCGAATGATTTACACACTTGAAAGCGACCAAATTGAAATTATTGCTTTTGTTCTTGACATAATTAACCATGATGAATATAATAAAAAGTTTAGATTCAAAAAGAGATAAACCCCAACTTCTCTTACATAAAAAATTAACTGTTTCAGATTTTGATTTATATAATGTAGTTTCCATGAGGGAATCTGGAACCCATCTCTTAGAAATAGATGCTAATTCTCCAGGGTTGAATAGCAGAGGTTATGATTTTTTCAATGAGCTTAATAATTCAAGGAATCTTACATAAACCTCATGTGAAACATAAAAGCCATCGGCAATCATAGTATCCAAAGCATTTATAGAATCTGAATAGTCAATAAACTTTTTAATGTATACAAGATAAACAACAAAAAGAGTCCCATGAGCTTGAACCCCAAAATATAGAAGCATATTTTTTTGCAGAATCGTCATCAATTATTAATAGTGATTTATACTTAATTGCCAAAGATATTGCTTCTTTTTCTCCATCTCCTATTTTTTTGGTATTAAGTGCTTGGATAACTGTAGCCTTTTCGATAATAACCCACTTTGCTTTAATTGCTTTTTCTACAGCTATAAGTTCAACACTACCTTTTTTCCTCATTATTTCTTCATAAACACTCTTTGGGATAATTACTTCTTTAAAACATTTCTTAAGAAGATCAAGCATTCATTGCTTTGCCAAGATGATTAATGGAGAAGAATTAGCAACAATCATTTTATTTTTAATGCAGATCTGAAGTCTTTTTCTAAAGATTTAACGGAATAATTCATGGGTATTCTTTTTTCTGCAACTCTTACAATAAAATCTGCTAGAGGAATTTTTGCTAACTCTGCAGCTCTACCTAAAGAAACCGCTCTTTTAGAGTACTTTTCTATAGCTAAATCTATGAGTTTTTCTTTTACAGCTTCTGATAGTAATTCTCTTATTACTTTAGATTTATCACTATTCTCTTCTTTTGCAACATAATCTATGTCCTTAACAATTGTGTCTGGTATTCTTGCAGCAACATTCTCATACATTTCAATTACTTCCTTTGTTTACGAATATAGGTAAATGTAAACTTCTATATTAATATTTCTATTGCTAAGTCGGCTCAATTTGGTGGCTATTAACATAAACATAAGTCTAGTAACAAGCCTTAACACCCTTCTCCAATACCAAGGATAGAACGCTTAACCTTTATTTGACAAATTCAACATTTGAAAAGTTCTTAAATTTACTGTCACCAGTCAAAAACCTTAATTTATGGCGCAAAGCAAGCGTATACCCTACAGTGTCAGCCAGTGAAATATTATCTCTACGATTTAAATATCGGAAGTAAACTGCCTCAACGATTATAGGTGGAGTTATTTCCAGTAACTTATATTGAATTGTAGCGTACCATGCATCTGCTGCATTTTTTCCTTTCTCCCTAAGGATAATGTTATAGATTTCAGCGATGTTGAGAACGCTTGTTGTAATTGTTTCATCTTTTGCAAATTCATAAGAGGAGCTATTATTTAACATTTCTATAATGGCATAGGTATCAAAGAAATAAGTCATATTAAAAACCAAAATCCATGTCCTCGTCCACTTCTTTCATTAGTTGATCAGTCGATTTCTTAAATTTCATAGTCCCCCATATATCTTTTCCTGTAGTAAAGCGATTGGGGTTGATCTGAATAGAAACTTCCTGCTCTGGTTTAATGTTTTGTTCCCTAACAACTTTTTTTGGTATTATTACACCTAGAGAATTTCCCCATTTCTTTGTCTTGACTTTTATTTCTTCCATTGAAGTTATACATATATAACTAATATATAAAAGTTTCTAATACTAAGCAGGTTCAATATGACTCTTACTTATGTAAGAATAAGCTTGATAGGCAGCTTTAACACCCTCTCCAACTCCTGTTATGGCCTGCTTAAATTCAGTGTCACATACATCTCCAGCAGCATAAACCCCTTCTACATTTGTCCTTGATTCTTTATCAATTATGATTTCTCCTTTATCATTAAGTGAAACACCTAAACCTTTTGCCAGATCAGATTTTGGAATGTGGCCTATAGCAATAAACAAGACATCAAGCTGAAACTCTTTACTGCCATTGTATGGCTTATCTAGGATGACATGTGTTACTCTTTTGTTGTCACCTTTGATTTCTCTTACATTTGTCTTATAGACAATCTCAATCTTTTTGTTGGACATAACCCTGTCGTAGTTAATAGGCTCAGGCCTAATCTTTTCTCCTCTGTATATCATGTAAACCTTTTTGGCCCACTGGGTTAATACAAGAGCATCTTTAGCAGCACTGTCACTCCCACCAACAATAGCCATTATTTTATCACGGTAAATTGCACCGTCACATAATGCACAATAATGTACTCCTCTATTAGCATACTCGTCTTCTCCAGATACATTTAATTTTCTCCATTCAGAGCCTGTTGCGAAGATAATTGATTTTGAGTTATATTTTTTATTATCGTCTGTGGTTATTACAAAATGGTTATGCCCATTCTTGTCTTTAATTTTATCAACCTTTAGTACCATTTCATCCTTAAATTCCACATATCTCTTATAATCTAAGGCATGTTCCTTTAGTTTATCAGCTAACTCTTGACCTGTCAATCTAATAAATCCAGGATAATTCTCAACAACATCTGTAAGAATAATTGTGCCACCTGGTTTGCCTTCTATCACAAGTGTTTTTAGGTTTAATCTGCCACAGTACATAGCAGTACCATAACCTACTACTCCGCCTCCTATAATGAGTACATCGTACAATGCCATGTTCACTTTAGAGTTAGAAACTATTTATAAAAGTATTCTTTTAGTGTTGTAACAATTATTTTAGTCAATTAATATTTCATTCTATTCAGAGGTGAAGAATTTATATAGTTTAGCTAATCAATATTTCAAATAAACTGAAGACGCCATACTTAGCCATCCTAGTCCCATTTTAATTTTATTTACACCATCACTTAGATTTTTATTATCTTCTGCTATAAAATATCCATCAATAACTTGATAAGTGCCCATTAGTGTTAACGCTATTCCAGTTACAAAAACTGGAAATCTAAGCATCTTTATGAAATCTCTTGTATTATCATAAATTGAATTTATTGCTGCACTAACTGAATCATTGCTTTTATCATCTCTAATTAATCCGCTTAACTTTCCTACTGTTAATCCTAAATCAGTACCAGCATAAGCCCCTTCTGCAAAAGAACTAATTAAAGTTTTTGTTTGAAAAAATGCAATAGTTAATGGTAGTGCTACTATATATGCACTTATCCCAATTTGGTCTAATCTATCTCTTATCTTTGCATATTGCCTTTCTATTTGTTCATCTAACTTCGCAAGATTTAATATAGATTCTAATGAGTCTATGACATTTTATTATGAAGAAAAATAGGTCATTTATAAATTTTAATGCCTAATTCCATTAGTCTTTTTACTAGTGAATAGAAACCTATTTCTTATAGTTTCTTAAAAGCAAAATTTTATGGGATGTGTTTAATATAGCTCATTGATCTCTTTTATCACTTTTTGGGGCAACTCAATTTCTGCAGCCTTTATGTTTTCATCTAAATGTTCTTTGTTTTTAGTGCCTGGTATGGGAATAGCAGTAGGCCACTTATTAAGCATCCATGCTAGACAAATCTGACTTGTTGTTATATTGCTTCTTTGAGCAACTCCTTTTAACTTAGGATCACTTAATAATCTTCCGCTGCCAAGAGGAAAATAGGGGATATAAGTGATATTATTTCTAGTTAAGTATGGTAAAAGCTCTTCTTCATCTCTTTTAAAAGCTATGTTATAATGATTTTGAACTGAAACAATCTCTACAATTTTCTCTGCCTCCCTTAATTCTTCCAGAGAAACATTACTTAATCCTATGAACTTAACTAAGCCTACACTTTGTAATTCTTTTAGTGCATTAACACTCTGTTTTAGAGGTATCCTGTGGGTATGATCTGGCGCATGCAGTTGATATAAGTGAATATGTTTAACATCTAACCGTTTGAGGCTTTCATGTATAGCTTTCTTTATGTGCTCAGGCCTCCCATCTGTACCCCATCCATAACCACCTGGTCTTGTACAGCCAGCTTTTGTGGCAATCAAAACTTTACTCTTTTGTTCTTCACTTAGGGCTTTTCCAATAAGCTCTTCATTTCTCCCAATGCCATAAACATCTGCTGTATCCATAAAATCTACTTTTTGAGCTGCATACTTCAATAAAGAAATAGCTTCTTGCTCATCAGCTTTTGGCTCATACTCATCAAGTGCCATCACACCTAAGCCTATGGGAAAAACTTTTCTATCAGCAATTTTGCGCAACATCATTTTTATAGATTTGATATATGATTTAATTCTTGGATCAATCTCTCATTTTCCATTCTATCGCTAGGAGTAGGCATTATTTGCTTAAATCTTGTAATGCCATTCTTATCAATTATAAAATATGCTCTATTACTGAATCCTTCTGGCCTTAGTGTTCCATAAAGCTTACAAACTTCTTTATTAAAATCGCTTAATAATGGAAAGTTTAATCCTAATTTTTCTGCAAATGCTTTATGACTATGTTTGCTATCAACACTTATTCCAAGGACTTGTGCATTTAAATTACTAAGCTCACTTAAATCATCCTGAAAACATCCAAACTCAACAGTGCATACTGGAGAAAAATCAAATGGATAGAAAGCTAGTATTACATTTTTTCCTTTAAAGTCACTTAACTTTCTTTCCTTTCCATCTTGATCTATTAAAGCGAAATCTGGGGCTTTTTGAGCAATTTCTACCATTTTAATATTTTGTAATAATTATTTCTATTATAAGCTTTCTATTATTATCTTTACACTAACTTATTTTAATCAAGTTTAATAAAATTTCCTCTTTCAGTGTGTACATCTTTATCTATAATCTTAACAATTCTAGC
>CAZBGH010000011.1:0-16523 GCA_964491335.1 uncultured Methanosarcinales archaeon
ATTTTTTATTTTCAAAATGGCGGCTAATTGCTCTTCTGAAAGATGAAGATAGTAAATCCTAAAGAATCTTAAATCTTTTCCCGAAGTTATTCTATTTTTAAGGACATGCCCCAATTGCTGAATAATATTGTCTTGTTCTGTTAAATATCCCTTGATTCCACTTATTTTACTTATAGGGCAAAAGCTTATCCCTAGTTTTAGTATTTTAGCGTACCTTAAAATTGCATTAGTATTTTGCTGAATTTTTCTTATTAACACTACTTTATCAGGGTTGAATAATTCCTTAATCTTCAGCATTCTCATATCCAGATTTCCTGGATAACTGCTAGTTTCTTTAATATCGGTAATTTCAAACCAAATAACTTCTCTATCATCAAAAGCAATAAAATCCGGCTCAAATCTTAAATTATCCTTATATATTCTTGGATGTATCATTATTGAAAATTCCCCATAATTTGATTTAAGCGCCTGTAGTAATTGCTCTTCAGTCTTTGTCCTTGGCTTGAAACTTATTGTCTTAATGGTGCATTTGAGCAAATTGCTTAATTTTGCTATCTCTCCTTGAACTTTAATGCCTATGCTTATCAATTCCTCTTTTGTATGATTTGAGTTTCTTATTAAGTTATTCAGTTTTGATACATCTTTATATTGTAAAATATGATAATTTCCAAGCAGCCACCTGCAAATCGTATTGTTTTTTAGGCTATATTTTTCAAAGCCGTAGGTATTCATACCAAATATCTTCATCAACCCATAAATCAAATTTTTAAGCTCTTCAGAATTCAAATTTCTTAAATCTTCAAATGCAAAATCATTTTTTATGAAGTCTAAATCAAATTTTTTCTCAAGACAGTATTTTCCGATTTTATAGGCAATAAAATTACTTACTTGTCTCACACTATTTGATTTAGTATGTTTCATAATTAGGCTGGATAAATGTCCTCTTTTGATTTCTATTTCTTTAGAGAGTTGTTTTAATGTAATTTTTTTATTCAAAAGGATAAATTGAATTATTTTATTAATCGGTATTTCTTTAATTGAATTTGTAATTTTTCCTGTTTCTATTAATTCTTTAGCACCTTTATTTGACTTTATAATTAAATCCTGCAATTTTTCGTTTAGTGATTTATTATTTGAAAATTCACTTTTAAGTCTCCACAAATAAACCGTTCTTTTTGTAACTTTGAAAAAATTGCCTAAATCTGAATAGCTCCAATTATTTACAGCACAAATACCATCCAGTAAATTTCTAATGTCTGAATTATTTTTGATATTATTCATTTCAAATCACAAATTTATTTATGGTTGAAACTGCGTAAATGATTTATAGCAAAGCAAAAATCATAATTTGGTAGTTGAAACATTTTTGAGGTGATTTGAAATTTTATCAAAATAATTTAGCATATGAACAAACTTATTAAATTTTTCTATTTTGCTGTAAATGGATACCTTATATTTTAAAGATTTTTATACCCACTATTAAGTAACTAAAAATCGAAAGACTTATATATATCCTATAGTATTACTACTGATAGAAAATAACAAATAATAACTTATCATAAATGGAGGGATTATAATATGGGAACAGTAGCAAGAGGTATCGTAACATCCCCTGTCTGGGGTTTAGAAAAAGTATTAACACGATTTGCAGTGCCAATGGCAGGACTTTCAACCTTAGGTAGTCAAGGGGTTCCCAGTAAAGTTGCAACAGGCTTATCTGCACCATTCTTACTTTTATATAATACAGGGCACGCTCTATATAACGATACAGGTGCAAGAACCATTGCAAAGGAAGCTATAAAATGGACTGCGCAATCTGGATATAATTTAGCAGACAATATAGCCAATAGACCAGGAGAGACTATTGCAGCAGCCATAGCAACTTATTTACTTGCAGAAGCTGCAGCTTTTGGTATAGGGACATTTAGGAGAAGATACATACACAAGCATGACCAATAGATAATAATATATAATAAAATCAAAATGGCAAGATTCAAACTTAGAAATCACAATAAAGTAGGACATCCTGTAGTAATTTATGGAACTAATTTTTTAGGTGGTGCAATACTAAATTATTTGCATATAGGTCTTGCTAAAAGTAAAGTAGTTCAAGCTCTTCCTAGCCCAGCCATATTTAACACTCTAGGAGGATTAGTTTTTGGTGGAATACGCCTTGTGGATAGATACATTCCAAGCTTAGGAATAAATGATGATAATCGTTATGTTAGACTCATGCGAGCAGGTGGAGCATGTATTTATGGAATAAGTGCACTCATGGAATTGACAGGTGTTTTAAGAGGAAATTTGAACAGGTTATGGTATATGGTACCAGATGCAATGATGACATATCAATTAGGAGCAGAAACTCTACGTGCTTACCAAACCCATGAATTTAGAAAAGATTTATCTGATACAAGAAGATCTCTTGAAAATCTAGTAGAAAGACATAGAAACCCTAATCCTTAGAGATTTAAAATGTAAAATTTGTATTCCATTATTGTACACTATAATATTTCAAATAATCTTTCTCTCTTTCATACTAACATACTTATTCTTTCCAATAATCACATGATCAACCACATCAATCCCCATTAGTTCTCCTATTTCAACCATTTTTTTTGTTAATTTAATATCATTCAGGCTTGGCATAGGGTCTCCAGAGGGGTGGTTATGTACTAATATAATTGAAGCTGCACTCTCTAAAATAGCTAATTTAAAGATCTCTCTTGGGTGCACTAGTGAAGCGTTCAAGCTGCCTATGAAAATAGTTTCATCTTTCAATACTTTATTTCTACTATCTAAAAATACACCTTTAAAATGTTCCTGGTCAAGTATATTCATTGTTGGCATTAAAATCTCGGCAAGCTCTTTAGCACTATTGATATAAACTTTCTTTCCATCTTTTTCAACCATGGCCCTTCTTCCAAGCTCAAAACAAGCAGCAAGCAAACAGGCATTTGCTTCTCCTATGCCATGAACCTTCGTCAATTCATTAACACTTTGTTTTGATAGTTTAGCAACATCATTCTTATTCAAAAGTTTATTTGCAAGATTTATTGCTGTTTCCTTATAAGTTCTCTCCCCAATTCTTAGAAGAATTGCAAGAAGCTCGGTATTGCTTAAGCTCTTCACTCCGTTATTAATTAATCTCTGCCTTGGTCTCTCAGAAACTGGCATATCCTTTATTCTAAGACCTTTAACCATAGAGAAAGAAAAAATAGGCTCTATTTAAAGCTACCTACTCAACCATTTTAAACACTTTATCATTTCTATGGCATTTTCCAGAAACCTTAACAGCAACCTCTTGTCCAGCTTCAACCTTTCCTACATTCTTGTGCTCAATCTGCATAGAATCAACTCTCAGCTTTAAATCAGTTGAATGCCCCTTTATATGTATTGAATCACCTATACTTAATATATCATTTTTAAGCTCAATAACAGCAACACTAACTTTATCATAGAAGTGTGCTACTTTTCCTATTTCAAACTCGTCCATAATAACTATTGTTTATATTCTATTATATAAAATTTACTAATATGCAAATTTTACACCACTCCAAATTCTAGAAAATCACTTATCACAGTTAAAATGCAATATACTCATTTCACACTTTCTTCCTTATTTCTTTTATAATGCTCACTACATTTCTCAGAGCAAAACCTATAAATATTGTTCCCAATCTGCCTTTCAACAAAATCATCAATCAATATTTTACCGCATTTTCTACACTTTGCACCCTGACCACCACCTTTAGCACCTTCCATAAAACCCTCTTCCCACGGTGCAATCTCGTCATCTTCTTCTAGATCCTCAAGTCCTTTTTCTGTATAGACATCTGGATCTTTAACCTTTTTCTCTCCAAAACTATCTGTTTTTTCCATAATAAAAAATAAAACTTTAAAAGTTTTTAAATGTTTCTAATATATAGTAGCGGACAAAAGTAATAGGTCATAAATAACCACTACTATATACAAAACGACATACTAAATGAAATAGAAATTATGTTGTTTTCTAATAAAAATGGGCCCAGAGAGATTCGAACTCTCGATCTCAACCATGTGAGGGTTGCGTCATAGCCTCTAGACCATGGGCCCAGAGAGGTATAAAATTTTGTTGTGTCAAATGTCAAAAATGCTAAACATTTTTGATCACACTCGAAAATCTTTGATTTTCGATGAACCACTAGTCAGAGAATAGTGGAATCCCGATATTTAAAACTAACTTTCACTCACAGCTATCTGCTCAAGTATTTCTGAGTTTATAAAATAAGTTTCATCATCAGTTACAAAAAATATCCCTCTAATTTTCTCTTCCTCAACAGCAACAGCCCCGTTAGTAAGGCCTTTTATTTTTATTGGAGCTTTTCCAAGAAATTCCAACTCATTTATTCTCAAAGAGAAGCCGTAGCGCTCTATGTTATAATCATCTGTTTTATTCTTAAAAAATATATCAAGTTTTATTCTACCATCTTGATATTTATTCTTATAAAATATTGCATACTCCTTATGAGGATTTTCAACTGCAATCAATGAGATCCCTTTATTATCTACAAATTGTGTTTTCATCAGGTCGCCTTTAGATATGATTAAATCATTCTCTTTCCATATAACAAATATATCTTTGCTTACAGAGTTTAGTATAGCATACTTATTCTTATATTCCTGATTAACCTGCTTTAGAATGTTAAAAGAATCAAGAACTCTCAGTTTTACAGTATTTTCATCAGGTATAGTTGATGATGGAGTTAAAACTTCATAATTATTAGCGAATATGCCATTTGACACAAATCTAATCTTAAAGGGTTTACTCAGAGTCTTATTTGAGGGACTTGTTTTCCCATCTCTTAGCTCAGGCAAATTCACATCAATATTTCCATTTACAACAGTTTCAATTATTACCTGAGACTCAATCTCATTTTCAACTCTTTCAGCATCTATTCTAAAATTATCCTTCTCCATATCATTACTTATTAAAGAGAATAAATAAATTAATATTACAACTCCTAAAATTACTCCAGCTATCTTTACTATTAACCTTTTATTTATCCGGTTATCTCTAATATTCAAATTAGAGCTACTGCTCTCAAAATCACTAAGAATATATTTTATAGCTTGCTCAGAATACCCCTTTTCTATTAGCAGGGACTTAATTTCATAGTTACTGTAGCCTTTATTTTTCGCCTTTTCCAGCCACTCTCTTAATTTACTACTCATTTTTAAGAATTCTAAGAGAGCACAAAAATATTAAAATCCACTCTCACATCCCTTCTTAGATTATCTTTACAATTTTATAATACTATTCTATAACCTCGGCTTGAACCCTTTCTTTTCATAAAAGAACGCTGGTTTTCTCAACTCTTGTGTCCATTTCAAGCCTACCCTTATCATTTCCTTGTTAAATTTATCAGATAATTTATAAGTCTTTTTGTAAAGGTCATAATCTATTAACCCCATGCTCTTCATAGGAGTAAGAATTCTATCATAAAACTGTCTTTTGTTATAACTCAATTTAACTTTCTTTCCTCTAAATTCAGGCTCGTCAATTTCTGCTATTAGATTTCCCTCATGTAATCTAGTTGCGAATAAAGACATCTCAGTCTTAGTTATTTCTCCATTCTTTTCCTTCATCTCCTGGGCAAGCAACTTTGCAACAATCTTCTGTTGTTTTGTAGCAAATATGATTTCATATATATCCTCAGGCAGATTAAACCTGTCAAATAAAATTACCATCCCAATCTAGAATTGTTTAACTGATATATAAACGTTATGTTTCCCTATACTGGTATAGACTGGTGTAGAAAATCTTTTAACTCTGGTGCCTTGTTACCCAAAGGTTTAAATAATGATTTAAAAGAATAATTTCTTATGGATTTTAAAGAGGGTAAAGATTTGAAAAATTATCTCTTCTTGGATGGACATCTCCATAATCTTATTTCATGTGGTAAGATAATCAATAAAAAAAGACTAACTATTAATCCCCAGAAATTAAGAAACAATATAGGGCGGCTATTTGCATTAGGATTAAGCGCAGTCTTTACAGATCACGGAACTCTAGAGCCTTATAAAATCTTGCAGAGAAATGAGCTTCGTGGAGAAAAAATTCTAGATGATTCTTATAAAATTTTCAACTATGGTAGGTATCTAAAAATTACTAAAGGGGAAAAATCCATTTATATTATCTGTGGAGAAGAGTTAAGGACAAAAGTAAGAGGCGTATCCACTGGACATATTCTAGCATACGGTCTTAGGCATCAAATTAAGGATTGGATGAGCACTCAAGAAACAATTGAAGCAATTAAAGCACAAAAAGGTATTATTATTCCAGCACATCTATTTCACTATGGTGGCCTAAAAGTAAAATACTTAAAACAATTTTACAATGAATTTGATGCTGTGGAGTTAACTGCTACAGATATACTAAATATTACAAATAAAAGAGCGATCAAATTCACTCAAAAACACCAGCACATCAGGAAAATTAATTATATTTTTAATTCAGATGCCCACTTAGCAGAACTGATTGGAAAAGGTTTCTGGGGCTTTCCAAAAGATTTAGTAGAGGGTAAAACAGACACCCAGTTTATTAATAACCTTAGAACTTATCTTAGAGACACCTCAAGTTATATACCATGCAGCATGGGCAGATATAAATTAAGGGAAGTAACTTTGCACTATCCCAGAAAATTCATGGAATTGTTAAGGCACTATAACGGTAGAAAGGTTAAGCATTAGCTATCAGATACAACAGTAATAAAATGGTAGAATTCTTTAGAAAGAAAATACTAAAGAAATTGTTAATGAAGTGAAATAATGAGCATAAAGGCAATTAATCTAGACTTTTATGGTACATTAGTGGACTGGCTATCAGTATGGATAGAAGTTTCAGGGAAGATAGTTAGTTATAACAATCTAAATCTATCACCCAAAGAATTTGCATTAGAGTGGAGGCAAATTCAAAGACAATTATTAGATAAAAAAGAATTTACTCCATTCAAAGAAAATATTTTATCAGCATTAATAGAGCTATGCAATAAATATAAGATTAAAAATAATAATTATCATGAGTTATTATTTACAAAGTGGAAAGGTATTAAACCATATCCAGAAGTAAATAAAGTATTGGGTAAACTCAAATCAAGATTCAAATTAGCTATATGCACTAATTCCTCAAGAGACCTTTTCGAAATTTGTGCAAATAAGATTCCCATTAAGTTTGATTATATTTTTATTTCAGATGAAACAAAAGTAAATAAGCCTCATATAAGAATGTATCAAATTGCTATTAAATCTTTAGGGGTTGCTCCCAAAAATATTCTTCATGTTGGCAGTTCACAAATGGACATTAGAGGAGCAACAAATGCAGGCCTAGTAGTTTGTTGGATTAATAGGGAGAGAGAAAAAAGACTATCTGAAACACCAAAACTAAAATTTGAGATTCATAATTTAGACGATCTTTTAACTACTATACGAACTTTTCAGGTTCTTCTTTAAGTTGACTTATATAGTCAACCAACAAAGGTTTCAACTATGTTGAAACTCACGAACAAAGTGAGTATATAATTAGAATTTATGCATTATCATGAGTTATTAATATTATTATAACTTGCAACGTTCGTGTATCTTGTATCGATGTCCGCTAGTGCAGTTTACATCACTGATATAGGAACTTTGTTCCTAAATCCATCACTACGTTCAGGATATCGAAACTAACGTTTCGGAACCACTAGTCGTGGTAAGCGGACTAATGGCAAAGCCTCAGGTACTTACAGAACCGCAGTTCTGTACTTGCTAACTAGGCTCGTATGCAAATTATTTTATTATATTTATTCTTATTATTAAAATTATTTTTGTGGCTTCCTATACCTCTTGATTGATTATCAATATTTAAAGCGGAATAACTTCCTAGTCTTCTCTTTCACTACTCAATCCCCAAAAAACTCTCTAATCTCTTCCAAATAATCCTTACTAACTCTGATATTCCAATCTTTAGGAAAGCACCTAGAATAATTCCTCCATGTATACCTCTCGTCTAGGAACACAATTACCCCTCTATCAGTCTCACTTCTTATGCACCTTCCAGCATTTTGGAGACACTTAGTAATTGCAGGCAGCACATATCCATATTCCCATCCTTTGCCAAATTTGTTATCATAATACTTTATCAATTCTATTGTTTCTAAGTCAGGCGGTTGTAATGGCAATCCTACTACAATCACGCATTTAAGCAGTCCTGGTAGATCTATACCTTCAGCAAAATTCGCAGAGCTTATAGCGAGCAACACAGCCCCTGAATCTTTATAATCCTTAAACCTTTCAAGCATCTCAAATTTATCTCTTTTGCCCATATTCCTCTTTTCTAAAAAAACAGTTTTCTTAGATCTTTGGAAAAAAGTATTATTAACAACATCCCTTAACTTGTAACTAGGAAAAAATATTATACTATTTCCTTGAACACTATTAATAATATCTGAGCAGATTTTGGCAATATTCTCAAATTGCAGTGAATTCCTCATAGTAAATTTTGTAGTAGCCTCTGGAACTATAAGCGTTAGTTTATTCTTTTCTGGAAAAGGATTTCTATACTCTTTTACTAAAGTTTCATTGTTAAACCCTAAAATATCCCTATACATAATAGTTGGATTTAAAGTTCCAGACATGCATATTATAGAATGTGCTTTTTCAATAACTTCCTTTATTGCCAATGACGGGTCTAGGCATCTGTATGAAAGATGAATTACATTATCTTTTATTCCCTCTCTTAAGCTTAGTATCCTAGTAAAACCTTCATCCTGCCCTTTCCAGGCTTGTATAAACTTTGCAATGCTTCTGATAAAGCTAACTTTCTTTCTCTCAATAATCTCATCACTGATAAATTCAAGGTCCGCAATCAATACATCAACATCTACCTCCTTTTTAAGTTCATCTAGAAATTCATTTTTAACAATTAATTTTTGCTCATTCCTAACCATCCCCTCAGAAAGCTTTTCAAGTAGTCTGTCTATAAACTCAAGCCTTTCTTGAGTTTCCTTGTAATTTCCTTCCTTTGCCTCTTTTATAGCTCTTTTCACATTTATATTAGTAATGCTATTAGTTAGAAGATTTCTAACCCTATCTGGCAGATTATGAGCTTCATCAACTATAATTATACAGTTTTCTAAGTTCTTTTTAGTTTTTCTAAGAAAAGAATCTCTTATAAAAGGATTGAATATATAGTAATAATCCGCTACTGTAATATTACACTCATTCCCCAGTAATATTGCAATCTCATAGGGACATAATTTTTTATGCTGTGATATTTCTATACTTTTCTCGCTGTGCATAGGGCCTATTTCCATCAGCTCTTGGACAGTAATATTAGCTTCTGCTGTAAATTTTCCAGTTATTCTAGTATTTAGATAATATTCACACTGATCATCCTCTCTTAACTTCTTACAATAAGTTGGGAATTCACCATCACTTATTTTAATTGCCTCTGCTCTAGCACACATTAGTTTCTTACCAATTAAATCAACCACTTTTATACTAGATTTGTACATCTTATTTAGTTTTTGCAGAGTTTCAATTGCAATTTTATGCTGTGTATGCCTTGATGTTAGAAAAAATACATTTAACTTCTCTTTGATAGCAATGGCCACTGCAGGTGCTAATGCAGCAGCAGTCTTACCTAAACCAGTGGGTGCATGTGCCAACATCCTCCTCTTATTCTGGATAGCCTCTTCTATGTCCTCAATAAGCTCACTCTGCACATCTCTTATTTTACTATAAGGAAAAAGAATCTCTTTTGAGCCCATTTTTGCTAATACATACCAATTCAAATTTAAATCTTTTCATATGAAATCTAGGGATTCTAAAGTTAATTACATAGTAAATTATTAGTGGTTAATCCTTAAAAGACTAGGTAATTTTTAATTTTCTTTGCATTTGTTTGGTTACCTTGTATCCCTGTCAGCCACATCAAATATTTTATATTATTTTTATTATTTGCAACGAGGTGTTTGAGTGGTGCTTGTCTGTCCGCCAATGAATTATTTAGTATTATATTATGCAACGATTTGTGTATTTTGTCTACCTGTCGGCTTCATTAATGTTGCATCACTGATTAGCCGACTAATCGCACAACTCACGGAGTGAGCGTCGTAATGCTAATATATTATATAACCTTTTTATTAGTGGACTACTGCATACACTATGCGAAACGTTTGCAAATTGTAATATTATCTTCTTATTTTAATTAAAATGTAAATTACATTTAAGGGATAAATACGAAATATTTATATATTCTTTAATATATACTATATATCATATAATCTAATTGATGTTTATTTAATTATATTTTTATATGAATATCTGACAAAAGTATGTTTGTGCATGATGACAATGAAGAACTCTAAAATTTTTAACATATTTTTCAGAGAAAAGCCTGCTATGATGTTAATTAATCTGAAGAATACAAAAAGTGAAATTTATGCATCTTCGCTTGCAAAATCAGTTGACTGCACCTATTCTCATGTTGTGAAAATATTACAAGAAATGGAAAAAGCTGGGCTTATTAATGTTGAAAAACAAGGTAGATTAAAGATCTTAACTTTAACAAAAACAGGAAGTGACATTGCAGAGCACATGGAAACTATAAAAAATATGATGTAAATTAATATAATACAAATTATTTTGCAGCTACACTTATAATCTAAGATAATTCTAGCATAATAAAATATACTTTTATGTCCTATATTCTTAACTAACTAGCTAACTTGAGCTTCTTTCAAAAGCTCTTCTTTTCTCCATTTATTTAGTCTTCTATGTAGCGTACTCAAATCTATTCCAAGAATCTTAGCAGATATTGTTTTATTCCCTCCTTGTTGTTCCAAAACTCTTAGAACATGTTCCTTTTCAAGTTCCCTTAGAGTTAGGTTTCCTTCTACTAAATAAACCGCAGACCCACCATTATTAGTGGTATTTCCATTATTATTTACAGTTAGCTCTCTTGGACAATCAAGACATATTATCCTTTCAATGGCATGTTCAAGTTCTCTCACATTACCTGGCCAATCTGCAGATACAAATCTATCAATCTCTTTACGACTAAATGGTTTTACCGGCTTAGAATAAAATTTTTGGAAATAATCCATATAATATTGAATTAATAAAGGTATGTCTCCTCTTCTTTCTCTTAAGGGAGGTACACGAATTACTACAGTACTAAGACGTTGATACAGATCTTGCCTTAATTCAGTAATATCAGCATTATTAGTAGAAGCTATCACCCTCACATCAACATAAACTTTCTTAGGGCCACCAATTTTATTAAAATAACCTTGTTCAACTATAGTTAAAAACGTACTTTGTACACGAGGACTTAACATAGTTATTTCATCTAAATTTAAAGTACCTCCGTTACATACATCAAAAAATCCTTTTGTAGTTCTATCTGCTTCAGTATAAGCACCTTTTAAATGTCCAAATAACTCATTTGCTAAAACAGACTCTTGAATTGCACCACAGTTAATAGAAAGATATTCTTTTTTTGACCTCTTTCCACTATAATGCAACGCTTCTGTAACGAGACGTTTTCCTGTACCAGTTTCACCTGTTATCAATACTGGGAAATCAAAATTTTTAAGCCTATCAATTTGGTCAAATATTTCCCACATTTGCTTACTTTTTCCAACAATTGTAACTATTTCTGATTCCCCATTCTTAGTTGGTCTCTTAAATTCATAAGACATTTTTATCGCACATTACCCCCTATCCTATATCCTTATTTATGGTCAACCAACAAAATAATTAGGTGGTTTTACTATATAAAATTACCTGAAAAACTTTCTTGGTTGACTATACTTTAATATCAAACTTAAATAAATTTCATTGTTCTATTTAAATCTTTTCACTACTTTACTACTTTTTAGTTATTCCAATATCTTAATAAAGTTTATGCTCAAGTTTTATGACAACTATAAATACCTTGTTCTAGACAATGCCTAAAAAACCTTCTCAATAGAACTCTTGATATGTCGGAAATCGCAAAGGCGCACACTTTTGGACTTCAGTCCAAAGCAAGCCAGAGATTTCCGAGCATCTTGGAAATATTATGATTTCCGATGATCATCAAAAATGCGTACATTTTTGAGATGCTCAAAAACACGCCCCGAACTTTAGCTCAGGGTTGTGTTTTTGACAGGATACACATTCTCCTCACTCAACACTTTATCCAAAACACTCTTAGCATTCTCTATAAAATCCTTTTCTCTTTCAGTTGGTATTACGGCTCCAGCAGCTTGAAAATGCCCTCCAGAAGATGCACCTTCTATCTTTGATATCATCATACTTACTATAGAAGACAAGTCAATCTGATATTCCTTCTTATGTCCAGCAATCCTAGTTGAAATTTTTGTTGTATTTTCTCTTGTTTGAGCCATTGAAATTATTATAGTTCCTTCTTTTAGCTCATTTGATTTTGCAAGCATTGATGCCAAAGTTCCGATTATAGTTGACAAAACATTGTCTTCAGCATTGATTATCAAGTACCCACCTCCTCTTACAATTTTCTCACTTTTCTGTGAAGATCTAAGCCAATTAATAGCCTTAATAAGCTCCTTCCTATAAGAAACTAAATTATCCAAGGCCATTCTTTTTGCTTTGTTATCCCCTAGGCAAGCCCCTATCCCTAAAGATGCTTTATTCATCCTGCCACATGAATTTAGTAATGTTGAGAACTCTTTTGCATCTTTAAATGAACTCCCTTCTTTTTCCTGAGTAAGTATATAGATATTTCCAAAAATATCTTCAGCATTTTCATGGTTATCGTTTATCCTTTGCAATATTATACTAGTTGACAATTTTCTCAAATCTTCTTCTGAAAGATGTGTAATCTTTCTCCATTCCTTACCAATTTTAGGCTCTATGCCTATATATTGTAACCATTGTATTGCAGAACTCTCAGAGCCTGAAACTCTAGGAATATATGGGTCTGTGCTATACTCTAGAACTTTGTGTAAAGGTTTTGTCTGCATTCCAAAAAATCTTAAGCCTTTTTTTACCTCTATCTTCCCCTCTGCAACAGCCTCCTCTAGGATATCATTATTGAGTTTTAAGAACCCATCACTTTCCTGTACTTCTCCTATTGCCCCAATAATTGCCAAATGTGCCAGCTCTTTATTCTTCTCATTAAGATCTCTTACAAAAAAATACGTTACTCCTGCACCAGACACTTCTCTACCACCGTCAATACCAAATAATACAGGGTTTACATGGATTATATTTTCATAAAAATTTATAGCTCCAAGGGCCATTTCATTATTGTAATTACTTTCAATAACCTTTTGTCCTGCCAAATCATGTGGATCAAGCTCATGGTGGTCTAAAATAAATATCTTTTTATTGACAAATACCTTATTCATAAGATTTATCTGACTAGAGCCAAGGTCAGTAAAGAATATGTATTTATGGTTCTCATTGTTCAGCTCTTTCATTACTTTTTCATTTAATTGCTGGACAATTGATACAGTATAATTCCGATTCTCATTTCCAAGCGCTTTTATTAGAATAGAGGCTGCAGATATACCATCACAATCAAGATGTGAAACAATTCTTACATTTTCATTTTTATCAATTTTCCTAAATTCTTCTACAGCTTTTTTAATTCCCTCTTTAAAACAATAGTACTTATCCAAGCTCTCATCTCTACAACTTATATACTTTTTTTTAATTATATCCTTTTTAAACTACCTAAGAATTTATTTTAATATAATTAACTGCTTAATATATCTTTGTATTTTTCCTCTAACTCTAGATTCATCCTCCAATTTCCTTGTCAAGAAAAGAATTGTTTGCTGGGTTTTTAAAGTAAATACAAATTGTTGTTAGGTGCTGTTATTTTCATCTACTATAATATGCTACTCTAAGGTTTATAGCTACCTTTTCATCTACTTCTCTTAAAACAGGAAGAAGTGTTCTAAGGTCAAATAAGTATTTTGGTTTATTCCCTATCTTACCACGGACTTCAGCTTTCACTTTACCCTCCTCCACTAACTTAACCAACTGGTCATAAAAATTTGTCAAATATTCACGCTTAAGACCTGAGTTATAAAGTATGCCATCTATTAATACAAATCGCGATTGCAAATTGTCGAAAGATTTATAACGATTTTCCTGTCTTTTTAATAATCTTAATTTTATTGCTTTCCTTCTAATGACTTTAATGACCTTAGCTTTTAACTCTTCATATTGTTCTCTTCTATCTCCTATGTACTGATTTATCTCAGGATGATTATATCCCATTAACCTTTCAATGAATGCAAGTTTGGTATCTGATGGATTTCGATCTCGGCTATCAAGACAATACTGCATCATCTCTTCTAATGCTACACATCGTTCATGTTTAAAAATATCTCTGCGTCTACTTGCAATAGTGCTAATATTCCTAAAATAACTTTCACCTCTATCATCAGAAATTTTTGTAATATCGCTGTATCTTAAAACTTTATGAACTATACTTTCCCCTTCCGGCACATCAAATGGTAACATCTCTATCTTTAGTTTTGAAGAAACCCCAACATAAAAAGCTTTTTGTTATTCTAATGTCTGGATACTGTCAACTTATCTATCAAATTCAATAACCTAAGATTAGAAAATAATAATTGCTTAAAATAGTCTTCAATATTTCCAAAATCCTATTCTAGAACCGGTACTATGGTTTTCAATAATTTATTACTTGAGTACAATACTCCTACTAAAAACTTTGCTTTTTCTTCCATCTTCCATATTGCTCACTGCCAAAACTATACGAAAACCTACTCCACTAAAGGTTATCCCTCTTCCACAGTTTCATCAAAATCTTGAAGATTAATTTGCCCCTTTCTCTTGCCTTCCTGTACTCTTTCAATTTCTGTTCCCACCAGCTTTCGTATATTATCTGCTACCTTCTTTCCAAGAAGTGCATTAAGAGTAGCCTCATCAGCCTTCCTAATATCTCCTAAATCTCTTATTCTATTGTTAAATAAAATTCTTGCTCTAACTCTTCCAACACCCTCTAGTCTTACCAAAGGAATTAGTTCCTCTTTGATCCCATGTTTTAATCTCATTCTCAGTTTCACAATTTCTTTAATCATCTCTTTAAATTGAAGCAATTTAGCCATTTCCTCTGTACAAAACAAAAGCCAGTCTGCAATCTGGAGTTTTGTCCTTGTTTCCCCAGGCCTTATATTAAATTCCTCAAGCAGGAACTCTTCATCTTTCTCATTTATCCAACTCTCAAAGAAAAGTGCAGTTTTAAAAGATTTGATATAATCATCGTAATCAGAATCGTAAAGTGAAGGCTCTTTCTGTAATAGGAAAGCCTCATTTTTAGCTAATTCCTGCTCAATATTTTCTCTTTCCCGAATCCTAATAGATAATAATGGATACATCTCAAGAGTATTTGAAATTAATTGTAGAAAAGCTATGCTCTTGCTTTTTCTTCCAGAAGCATTTCTTAAACCTTCAATTATATGGTAAGCACTCAAAGGATCAATATACAGCTCTGAAACCCTTTTCCCTAGAATTGTTGCAGAATAAGTTTCATTGTTTATCTCATTTGCAGAAACAAAATCCTCTTTATATTTTTTGAACCTACTAGCCATTTCATTCTCTCTTTGTTTACCTGAAACTTTAATGAACTCGAATTCTTCAAGCAGATCAAGCATCTTAACAATAATTATTTCCAGATGCTCTAAATCCTTAAACTGGTAGCTCCAGAAAGTCTTTCCAAAGAAATCCATTATCTGCACTTTATCCCTTACTAAGCCAGTGGCTATTAAAGAAAGAAGGTACATCCTGAGTACAGGCTCTACAGCTAGTTTTGAATAAATCTTTTCCACACCTCCCTTTATATATTTATCAAAAAGAAATTCCTTATCAGCATCTGAAACAGCAATAGCAATAGCTTGCCCTTCTTTATCATAACTTGGTCTTCCTGCCCTACCAGCCATTTGCAAGTAATCTAGTACAGGTATCCAAGCCAATCCTCTGCTACCATATCTTCTTAAATCTTTAATGATTGACCTAAATGCTGGGACGTCGACCCCATATGCCATCGTTGGCGTGCAACAAATAATCTTAACAATTCCAGCCTTAAAATTCTCCTCTACAAGTTCTTTCTGCCTATTATGCAATCCAGCATGATGGAATGCAATCCCCCTTTTCAGGCACAGAGCCAGTCTCTCGCATTGTTTTGTAGGCTTTATGATTATGTTTAAAGCTCTCTCAGATAGTTTGTTAAGCTCTTCATTCTCATCTTTTAGTTTTCTAGCTATTTCCTCAGCAGTCTTCTCAGCAGACCTTTTAGTATTTGTAAATACCAAAGCCTGCTTATTCATCTTTAATGTATCCAAAACTAGATTTAATACAGAACTACTACTCTTCTGCTCTATCTCAATCTTCCTACCCATAGAGAGAAAGTGGTTAGTATGCTATTTAAACATTCGTAAATTACAGGCTCTGTAGAAAATCTCAATAAATCTAGCCCCTAAATTGTAGGCTATCAACCG
>CAZBGH010000012.1:0-11288 GCA_964491335.1 uncultured Methanosarcinales archaeon
TCTTCCTTGATTCTTTTCTCGAAATCAACTAATCTTTCACCTTCTTTGCGTTCTTGGCTTAATAATGTCATTAGCTCCTTAATCAGCTTTTTTTCTGAATCTATGCTTACATTTTCTAATTTAAACTGCCCTAGATGCTCGTTAATAATTGAGTCTTCAATATCCTGTGCAGACTTTATCTCTACATTGATGGAATCAAATTCTGGAGAGATTAACTTTGCAGTATTTTTCATGACAAAGTAAGCAGATTTATTGTATATCTCTTGGAATATCTCTCTATAATTTATATCTGAAGGCCTGCCTGAAAGAAGCTTTCCGTATAATCTTATAGTTACTATAGTATTTATAAATTCTTTACTTATTATTTGATCCATAATTCTTTTTTCAACATCTTGAATAGAAAGAGCAGAGCAATCAACACTTATTTTGAATAATGCATATATCTGAATAGGCTCCCAAGATAACACTCCATCTTCATAAATATAAAAACCACCTTTCTCTAATTTTTCGAGTTCTCTAAAATTATTCGGGAATATTGGGCCTGGATAAGCAATCAGTCCATAATCTTTTTCCTTTTTCTGAAGAACATAGTGAATATGGCCACCTGCGTAATAATTAAAACCCTTTGGCAATAGGGATAAAGGGGAAGAGTCCATTTCTGATAGATCTTCAGGCTTGAATTCGTTTATTCCAGAATGAAACATGAAAATTCTGAAACCACTTTCACTTTCTAAATTATCCTTATATAAATTTTCATAGAAAGATCTCTCTAATTGACCTTTTTTCCCCAGCAATCCAGTTATTTTAGCCCCAGTTTTTCTATCAATAGTAAATTTTAAGTGTAGCTTATTATCGATAACTTTACCCTTGCAGACATTGATGAATAACCCTGCATTTTCTATCACGTCTATCATTGTCTTACCACTTGGGCTATAATCATGGCTGCCTGCTATTATGTAAACTAGGATGTCTAAATCTTTTAATTGTTTAAATTTTGCCACAACTTCTTTAAGAAGATCCATTGCTGGAAGAGAGGTGTCAAACAAATCTCCACATATAAGTATGAAATCTACTCTCTTTTCTATGCATAAATCTATAGCTTTAAGAAAGGCTATTGTGCTTATATTTCTGAGTTTTGGATCTTTCCAAGAGCCAATGTGGCAATCTGACAGATGCGCAAATTTCATAACTAGAGGAAAGAGCTAGATTTTAAATAGTTTTGTGCATTTTAAGTAAAATAACTGCCTTTTTCAGTATAATCATTTAAGATATATTGTTTTATCCTATTTAACTTGGGCATTTTAAATATTTTCTCAAAATCCTCAAGAGATATTTTCTCTTTTCCTTTAATTCTATTAAGAAAATTCTCCAAATCATTATAAAATATAAAGTGCCAGTTATTCTTTAGTATATTTTCCTTTATCATAGGCTCTTCTATTTTCCTCATTAAAAAGTTTTCTCGTTCTTTTGGAATAATAATTAATCTTTTCAGCTTAGTATTCTGGATATTTGAGTTTCTTACTATAGCCTGCGTTATTGCGGTAGTATTCTCAACCTCAAAGGTATACTCTATTCTGCCTCTATCATGCCAAATAACATCTATTTGGTTTACTCTATCCCAATAGGCTGAAGAAACAAATCTCCATACAGGTTTTTTAATTGAAACTAAGTTCGAAAGTTTTTGTTCATTATAGGAAGATGCTTGCTCATTTAAGCCTATCCATACATCATATTTTGCTTTCTTCCCCAATAATGCTAAAAAGAATATCATCTTACTATGCTCGCTTCCTCTTACTCTAACTTGGTACTTAAGTTGCCATTTTCCATCTTGAGTAGGATCTGCATATTCTGATAGAATATCTTTCAATTCTTCTGTCTCTGGAGTGAGGGCATTAGGAAATTCAATAGAGATGGATTGTAATATCTCATCAAAGGAAACTTTGGGATTCTTATCTAGAATAGAAACTACTGTTCTTTCAACTCTATCCCTTAATGTTGGTTGGCTGAAATGAGATATATCAAATCCTTTTATCCACCATTTTTTGCCTATTGTCTTGCCTTTCTCATCTTTTATTGGGATTAGCTCAAATTCCTTTCCAATATGCTCTTTTAGCACTTCTTCAACATTTTTTGCTCCTACTGGTACATTTCTGCCGCCTTTCAAGTCAGCCATTATGCCGTTAAGAATATGCTGGTAGATTGTTGGCTCCCCTCTTTCACCTATAATTCCTTGGGCAGAATCAATAACCTCCAATTCGTAAGTTTTTAAGTCTATTTCTTTTTCAGTTACATGGTTGTCTTGTTCAGGCTTTCTGAATCTTATGTAATAATCTCCAACAGCAGAGCCATAGGGCTGCAATAACCCTTTTGCAGAAGGTCTTGCTGGAGGCTGGTAAATGATTTTTTCCAACTCAAAACCAACCATAACAACAGCCTTAATGATTGAGTTCCAAACTTTAATGTCGGTGCTGTGGAATGTAACAGTCATATACTTGCCTGGCTTTAGAACTTGATAGATTTCCTTGAAAGACGCTCTCAGCAATTTATGGTAATATTCAAAATCCTTATTCTGCTGCTTATTAACAGTTATTTCTTCCTTGTAGTTTAGCTCCATCTTCAGCCAGGACGCCCACAAAGTGCTTAGCTCAAAATACTGGACAGCGCCGCCATACGGAGGATCAGTGAAAACATAATCGACAGAATTAGGGGGAATTATTTCTGTTAATTCTAATGCGCTATGAGTTTTTATGAATATGTTCGCTCCATCATTCAAATCGCTGAATTTCTTTGCTTCTTTATAGTATTTAATTTGAGAGTTGGAGTCTGATTTGCCATTTATAATGCCTTGAGTCCCATTTACAGCACTATCAAATAACACCCAGACATTCGACTCCATTGAGATTATTGGAAGATAATACCTATGCTGGGACCAAAAAGAGGTAGCACTAAATTTACTCCAATGTCCTTTTCCACCAGGATTTGCAACTGGACACATTCTACTTGCTAAATGAGACATAGAAGTAAAAGCAAATTTCAAAATATCTTGAATTTTGTTATCACTAATTTTTTCTATCTGATTAAAAATTATTGAAAGGGAGGTTAAGTTCCTTCTTGTAAATAATTTATCTACAGAATTAATATCTTGTGTATGAGTTCCCTCTTGAAAATCTTCCCCATTATAAGCCAATCTTTGTGTCGGGTACCAATAAGGAATTTCCATTTTTTCAACCTTCTTCAATAATCTTAAATCATCATCGTCAGGTTTGTTTGCATCTCTTTTTCCGCAGTTATTGCAATAATACCTAAGTTCAAGCGGTTCTGTTTTTTCCCTGCTCCAGATTGTTGCCAAAACTATGCCTTTATTTTTACATTTCCTGCACTTAGTCTTATACAACTCTTCAATCTCGTCTTTGCAGTTTTTCTTAATCTCTTCAAAAGCTGATTTTATCTTAGAAATATCAGCAGGAATTGCAGTCATTCTTGTTATAAATGTGGCAACAGGGTCTAAATCAATGCCAACGCCTTTTCTACCAAGCTTTATCGCCTCAATTGGAGTTGGGCCTGAGCCGCAGAAAGGATCTAAAACAATGTCGCCTTCTTTAGTGTAATGTTGTATATATTCAGAAACCACATTATGAGGCTTTCTTGCCCAATACTTGTGAATAAGATACATAGACGTATGGGGCTTTGCTACAGTAGCGTAATTGATTTGCTCAACATATCCTTTCTTAAATTTTAAAACAATCTTAATACACCCCCTTCTTTAAAGTCTTTAAGAATATCATATATAAAGCTTACGCGTCTATTTCTAGTGACATTGCTATTCTAATCCAACACCATCAAAGCTGTTTGTTGTTATTTTCTTAATACTGTCTTTAGCATTATCTTCAAAACTCGAAATTCTTAATGGTATAGCAAATTTAGAGAAATTGCTTGTAAGTATAGCCTCACCTACATCTAAGGCAGCAATATTTCTACTGTCATTGCTTAAGTCTTGTGCAGCACTATCAATGATAGCCTGTCTTTCAGGAGCCATCTCCATTCCTAGGATTATTTTTGTGTTTATGTTTGCTAATATATCTCTTGGAATCAGAGAGGGTATTTGTGTTATAGCAGTTAAACCAACCTTGAATTTCCTTCCTTCTCTTGCTATGGTTGAGAATATGTTGCCTCCTTTTTCAAGGATCTCTTTTCCTAGAACCCTCGGAGCCTCCTCCAAAACTATTGAGATAACAGGCTTGTTTTCTAATTCTCCAGAAAGTTTATAATGCTTATACTTGTTAAATATCTCTGTTGCAATCAAAGTACCTATTAATATTTCCTGCTGCCCAGAAAAACTGGAGGTATCTATTATAACAACATTAGATTTTTCAAGCTCTTTTGAGATATCTGAAATTGTAGTAAAGCCTGCCTGCGCATCAAAAATACCATTACATATTAAATTATACTCGTTAAACTCCAGATCGAGTATATATAGAAGTCTTCTTCTTATAACAGAAAGGGTGTCATCTCTAAACATGCCATCAATTGTTTTTTCAGTTATAACTGCTTCTATCCACTTCTTACCATACTTCTTAAAAAACATGTTAAGTGCTTGCTTCTGTGGATCACTAAAGTCAACAACTCCTTCAAAATGTTGTGGCCTTAGAATCTCTAGATTTATTTTAAGGCTTCTTGCACCAAGAGGAGGAGCTCTTGGGGTATAATATACAACCTTCTTTGATGGATGGTCCTTAAGCCCCAACTTGCCTCTACCGTAATATTCATCATGCGGATCAAGAACTAAAACACCACAATAGTCTTTATCAGCAGAGACCCATAAAAGATTTGCCACTAGAACACTTTTACCCCTACCAGTAGTGCCAGAGATAAGTATGTGATGAGAAAAAACCTTATCTCCTTGAAGGTAAATCTCTACATCTAAGGTTTTTGATCCACTTCTGAGTTTTCCAAACAACAGTGCATTATTTGGCTTTCTTAAGAAAGTTAAATCATTTTTTGCAACTTCTCTTACCTCTGAAAACACAGGTGGGAGATCTTTGCTTATAGAAACTTGGTCATCTTTTATTGTTATGAAACTTTTCATGAAAGCAATATTATAATTTCTAAGTTTCTCATCAAATAATTCAAAATCTGTTTCTTCCTCAAGTTTTAACCCAGAGATAAGTTCAAGATTTTGATCAGATATCTGGCTACCATATTGCAAATCATAGGCTTGAGATAGGATCTTTACTCCTTTATATTCACTAACAAGAATTTCTCCTAACTCTATTTTTGAGTCTGATTTCTGCCTAACTTTTATCTTTCCAAATTCCCCAGAAATTATCTGCCCTTTAATCATGAGAATGTAAAAGAATTAGGGTATATAAATTTTTATTCTAATAGCTTGATAGTTTATAAAAAAATAAATAAAATGTAAATAAAATAAAAAATTTATCGTCTCTTCCTCCTCTTTCCGCCTCTGACCATTTTAGCTCTTGAAATATCACCGGTTTTATCTATGAAATAGAGGTAACCTGACTGCTTTTTAATACCGGCCTTTGCCACTACTTCTACTTTTGCCTTTCCTTTCTTTCTTCCACCTCTTGACATTTTTGCTCTTGCAACATTTCCGTGTCTATCTACAAAATATAGATATCCATCTTGCTTTTTTACACCAACTTTTGCAACTTTTTCTGCCATTTAAATACCCCCTTTTAAGGTTTCTTATATTTTCCCTGAAAAGTTTCTATTTTCAGATTATTAGAGCTTACGGCTCTATAAGACATTTTCTTGTCTTATTCCCATATTCTTTGGATAACTACTTTATAAATGTTGCGAAAATCTCTCGATGAATTAGACCTTCTCCATCTTTATAATTTGCTCTATCTCAAGTCTTGAAATTGAACAACCGTGTAATTTTACACCCCATAAAATACTTTCAAGCAGAACTTTTCTAGCATTTGGGATATCGGCTAGATAATTATCTAGGATGCCAAGTTCAAATGCTAAGACAACAAGTTCAGAAGATCTTATTATTTTTATATCTCTATTTAATAACTTTTTAAAATTTGATAAGGCGCTATGGTCTATGTCCACTTTAATATTTAATCTATCACTTAAGATTTTTTGAAGAAAATGTGGACCTTCAATCAATAACCTAGTGGTTCTCTCATCAATCACTAATGTATCTGACTCATTGGTAGAAGCTGCAGAGAGGCATTCCATTTCAGCATGCTGCACGATTACTAAATTTTTCTTAGATGAAACATAAGCATGATTTGCACTATCTAATAATTGCAGAGCTTTCTGGTGTATCTCAACTGAGTCTATAACTTCTAATGTTCCATTTTTTATTATTTCCATAACCTGAATAGCCTCAAATTTAAATCTTTTAGTTGCTATAGGGTGGTCGACTAGTTCGTATTTTGAGGGTTTTGTCAGATAAAAGTTCCCCTTATAGATCTGTTTTAAAGGCTTAAGAATCCAAAGCAGATTATTAGTTGTAAGGCTAATAATAGGGCCTGTATCGAAAATTATGTTCTTGTTCATTTAGCTTAGTCTTTTATATTTTAATGTATAGTCTAGGTATAACACAATTTTTGTTGGTAATAATCACTTCTTAAATATCTCTCTTGCAAAATTTAATCTGCTCTTGACACTAACTGGATTTTCTTCTATATCCGGTATTTTTGTTTTACCAATATAACTCATGAGTTCCCATTTTGAGATTCCTAGTAATTCAGCAGCTCTTCCAGATGATAATCCATGCTCATATAATTTAGATCCCTTTTTTATTCTAGCTTTTTCAACAACTTCTTCTATATATATGCCTAGCTTTGAGTCTAGCCTAGAAATAAATTCTAAAACTTTCTTTTCAATTTCTTTAAAGCTAGTAATGTCATTTTTTTCTAAATCCTCTTTTAGCGCCTGAAATAATTTTATTAGTTTAGAGCATTCTTCTAGGCATTCTTCATGCCTCTCAAGGATTTTAGATAGAGAGTAGGTGATTATTGCTATAGAGATTGAATCTGGATCTTGAAAGATAGAAGCGCTTTTAATAGTTCTGTCACTTAAAGATTTTATAAGCAGCATATCTCCTTTCTGTAAAGCTTGTATAATAA
The DNA here is from genome assembly GCA_964491335.1 of uncultured Methanosarcinales archaeon. Lineage (GTDB taxonomy): Archaea > Nanobdellota > Nanobdellia > Woesearchaeales > JACPIF01 > JACPIF01. The sequence goes on from CAZBGH010000012.1 coordinate 7,104, forward strand.
AGTCTAGGGTTTGTAGTATTAGGAGTCTTGTCTGGTCTTCCATTACTTTGATTAGAATTTAGAAAGTATATAAAAATTTCCTTTAAAAGGGATGTTGAGCTACATTATGATAATTGAGATTCTTCAATTCTTGTAATAAATGTAAATATTAATGCTAAAATCCCAAGAAATATTAATGAATAGGACAAACCAACATCTGCCAAAAATCCAACAATTGGATATAGAATGGCTACCATAATCCTTTCTACAAGTGAAACTGATGATAAAACTGTAGCACGGTTTTTGCTTTCAATATGTTGATTCATAAAATCTGATAGAATCGGTCCACGGGATATTTTTAATCCAGAGATTAAAAAAATACCCAATAAGACGAAATATACATTCTTAAATATTGCAAGTCCGACAAATAATACAGCTGGGATTAAAGCAGAATAAAAAAGAATATTCTTCATTCCAAATGAACTTTCTAATCTTTTGACATTAAACAGCAATAGCATTGCAAATAAATTAAATCCAGCTCCAATGAAACCATAATAAGCTATATTTATTCCTACACTGCCAGCAAGCGGCTGATAAAACCAAAACATAAAGAATGTTACAGCTGATATTAAAGTAGAGTTTATGGCAAAAGCCCTTAACTTCTTGTGTCTATTCAAATATTTTAGTCCATCAATGCCTAATTTTACGAAATTTTCTGTTGGGTTATGCCTTCTTGGCTCTTTTATTGAAATGTAAAAGAAAAATGCCAGCATCAAAGATATGGATGAAAGAATAAAGGTAAATGCCAGCGATTTAGGATAGCTAATGATGTTGGATTTTGCAATCAATGAGCCCAGTGGCAACGAAATTAAAATACCTAGTGTTCCAGCCGCTTCATACCTAGATAAATAATATTTTCCCTCTTCTTTTTTCTTCATTTTTATTAATGAATCATAAATTAATGCTTTATCTGCGCCAGAAATTAATGCAAATCCCATAGCACCTAAAAATTCCGCCAAGTAAAGAATATAGTAGTTTTTTGTAGTTCCGAATATAAGTAAGTCAATTGCAAAAAATAAAGCACCAAATGCTACTGATGTTTTTCTTCCATATTTATCAGCAACAATGCCTGTTGGGATTTCTAATAATACTATCCATAATATAAACCATGCCTGCAGGATAAAGATTTTAGTATAGTTTACCTGAAGCCAATCTAAAAAGTATGGAACTGAGATAGCTCCAAAGAAACTTAAATTGCTTAAAAAGTTAGCTACATAGCTCTTGTGAATGTTGTTAAATTGCATTTATTTAATAATCAATGAGATAATTTATTATAGCAAATGACTTTAATAATCATAACTTTTAACTGCAAAAAGTCATTTGCTTATTAGGAAAAGACATTAATTTTCGTAATTTATTTTTCATATTGTAATGTCTTTTCCTATAATATTATGTTAAATTCTGATAATCTCTGTCTATTTAGTAATTTTTTATAAAACCTTAATAGAAAGATATATAAATCTACTATTTTAATATGACGCTTTGGATATATTGTACTCTTAATTTTTAGGGTGTTGGTTTTAAATGTTGGACATAATACAGAGGTTCATAAAGAAAGTTCTGTATACTATTTTTAAAAGAAAGAAACATATTAAACTCGGTTTATATGGCTCCCCAAATTCAGGTAAGACTACTTTAGCCAATAGAATATGCCAGGATTGGCTAGGGGAAGAAATGGGTAAAGTTTCTAATGTGCCTCATGAAACAAGGGAAATACAGATAAAAGACCAAATTAATATTAAAAGTAAAGGCAAGGAACTCTCATTTAATTTAATAGACACACCTGGAATAGCTACTAAGATAGATTATGAAGATTTCCTGGAATCTGGGATGACAGAAAACCTTGCCAAAAAGAGGGCAAAAGAGGCCACAAGAGGGGTTATTGATGCTATAAAATGGCTTGATGATATGGATACAGTTGTAATTGTCTTGGACGCTACAAAAGATCCTTATTCCCAGGTAAATATTACTATAGTTGGAAACCTAGAGGCAAGAAAAATACCAGTGCTAATAGTTGCAAACAAAATAGATTTAAAGAAGGCTAATATGAAGAGGATCCAGGCAGCTTTTCCACAGTATAGTGTAGTAGGTATCTCGGCAAAATATGGCGATAATATAGATAAATTTTATGAGGCATTATTCGTGCTTGCAGGCTAAAAAAAGGTGTAGGTAAATCTATATGCTATGTTTAGCAATAGATTTGCCTTTTATAATCAAAAATAATAAAAAATGTTAACTCTACAATTTATTCCACATTCAGAGATTGAAAATCTCGGAAGTGCCAGAAGAGTTAAGAAAATACTAGATTTAGTTAAACAAGATAAGATTGTATTGCTTGAAGGGCGATTAAGAGAGCAAGAAGAAAAAGATTTGATTGAAATCACGATGGAAGAGATCAATAACAAATTCAAAGGAATTGAGCTAAGTGTAATATACCCAAACAATAAAAGCAATACTCTGTTTAAGAAACTAAAGCATGGGATGTTTAAGGCATTGCTTGGCTACAGGCAAGGGCTAACAATAATAGGGCCTGCTTCTATTGTTAAGGAGATAAATAAAGATCCAGATAAAATTGAGTTGCTAACAGTAGATAAAGGAAAAAATAGAAAGAAAAGAAGCAAAGGATAATAAAAATACCTAAATGAGACAAGATAATCTGCATTAAAACACTACCAAAATTTATTTTAATTATTATATATTAGCAAAAGGATCAATAAAATTTGCTTTAATAATATATTTCGCATACGAGTGACTTTGTGTCTCCCATGTCCGCCTATCCATAAAAATATATATAATAAAACAATCTGCAAACGAGCCTAGTTAGCAAGTACAGAACTGCGGTTCTGTAAGTACCTGAGGCTGTGCCAAAAGTCCGCCTATCCATGATGTAACAGGTATGAGGCGGACATGGATTCAAAATACACGAACGTTGCAAGTTATAATAATATTAATAACTCATTGGCGGACAGACAAGCATCACACTAGTTAATTTAGTATCACAGATACAACAAAGGTAGTAATTAGCCAGACATAGACTAAAACTTATGTTGCAAAGTGAAATAGTTGCAAAAAATATTAGGACAAGTATACAAGGTAACGTAAATAGTTGCAAAGAGAAATAGTATAAAAATAAATATAAAAAAGATAATACAGATAGTTGCAAAGGAGAATAATATAAAAAAGTCAATTAAAGGAGTAAGAAATATAGAGAGTGAGTAAACATGCCACACCAATGTGTTAGATGCAATAACTTTTATCCAGATGGTTCTAATGAGATATTAACAGGCTGTAATTGTGGAAGCAGACTATTCTTCTTTATGAGACAAGAAAAGATGGAAGAGCTAAAGAGGTTACAGGAATATTCTAAAAAACTTACTGTTAAAGAGAAAGAAGATATGGAAGAGGATGTTTATCAGATAGCTGGAAGTGACATTGATAGGAATGAGCCAGTTATTCTGGATTTGGAATCAATTAGGGTTATTGAGCCAGGAAAATATGAGCTTGACCTTGTTCAGCTTTTTAGAGGCGAACCTTTAATCTTTAAATTGGATGAGGGTAAATACATGATTGATCTGATAGAGACATTTAAAAATTTAAAAAGACAGAAGCATCTCAGTGGAAAAAAAGCTAAGTCCTAATTTTGTTAATATGGGCTAATTTTATTAATAGTCTATCTACCTAGTTAACCCTTTGTATTAGCATATTTCTTTGCTTCATCAACCATTCTCTTTAGAGGGATGTTATACTTTTCTGAAGCCCTAACGCAATCTTCATATTCTGGTGTTATATTAACTATCTTGTTATTTAGCTTACCAATTTTAAGTGTTATATTTCCATATTTTGTCTTTATTTTCTTTTTTTCTATATCCAATCTTTTCCTTTCGGTTTGATAGATCCTTATTCCTAATGTTGTAGTTTCTTTAAAAATTATTTCAGCTAATTTATCAGTATCTTCTATTCTACATATCACAGAGAGTTTTATTCCAGGTCTTTGCTTTTTCATCATTATATTTGTAAAAAAAACGTCCAAGGCACCATTCTCAAATAATTTATCCATTAGGTATTTATAAATCTGGGGATTCATATCATCAATATTAGTTTCTATCATGTTTGTTATATCCCTTCTTTTATCTTTGTCTATATTAG
>CAZBGH010000012.1:11388-16462 GCA_964491335.1 uncultured Methanosarcinales archaeon
TAGCACCCATCTACTAGCACCCATCTATTTACTTATGATATTTTTCTTGCAATAATGAAAAATAATAACTTACCATTTGACTTTTCTATTTTAAATCCATTTTTTTCTAACTGGGATATAAATTCTTTTTTAGTAAAATAAGATTCTGGAGGGAAAACTAATCTTATAGGCCAAATAAAAAGGTATTTACTAAGATCCATCAGATAGAAAGTTCCATCTGGTTTTAATACTCTATAAACCTCTTTAATTGCAGTAGAGTAATTCTCAATGTGATGAAATGTATTTGTTTCTATTACATAATCAAAAGAAGAATTCCTGAAATTGAGGTTTGTTGCATCTCCATTAATAAATTTAATGCTCCTTAACTTTTTGTTTTTCTTTGCTTTTTGTATTTGCTCTTTATCATAGTCAACTGCAAAGAGTTTAATACTCTTGTACCTTTGAGTAATTAATTTGCTAGTCATTCCAATACCACATCCTATTTCTAAGGCTTTACCTTTGATTTCCTTATTTATAAAATTAAAAAATCTTGGAAAGATAATAGTCTTATGCAGAAAATTACATAAATCGCTATTTACAACCCATTTTTCAAGTTTGCGCATTTGCATTTTTATAGTCACTCACAAAAATAACTAGGTGCTATTTTTGTTCGTTCCTGTATACGTTCGCCAAAAAAATCCTAAAAACTTTCTTGGCTCAGTATATTATCGAGTGTATTATTGGTAGTAACTTTATGTTCCCTTCTTTATTTATTAATTAAACTTGCGAAGTATCCTGCACCAAAGCCGTTGTCAATGTTTACAACAGCAATACCTGGACAGCATGAGTTAAGCATGGTTAGTAAAGCAGACAATCCCTGAAAATTAGAGCCGTAGCCAACAGATGTTGGGACAGCTATTATAGGTTTTGAGGTTAAGCCACAAATGACAGAAGGCATGGCACCTTCCATTCCAGCAACTGCAATTATTACATTTGGTTCTTCAAACTTGTCTATATTCTTTAAAATTCTGTGAATGCCAGCTATGCCAATGTCGTGTATCACCTCTACACTATTGCCCATTAACTCGGCTGTAACTTTAGCTTCTTCTGCAACTGGTATGTCAGAAGTTCCAGCAGTTAGAATTAGTATTTTGCCTTTTTTTTTAGCTACTTTTTGTGTTTTGCTCAGTTCTTTCTTATTTCTTATTACCATTGTTCTAGCTAATTTGTTGTGTTCTGCCTTTTTGAATTTTTTAATAATAGCTTTGGCAGCGTCTTCCTTAACTCTAGTTAGAAGTATATTAGAGCTATTCTTGCTCATATGGCTAACAATCTTTAAAATCTGCTCAGTAGTTTTGTTCTGGCAGAATACAACCTCTCCAAAGCCTTTTCTTAAATGCCTGTGATAATCTATCTTTGCAAAATCAAGATCTTGAAAAGGGAGATTTCTTAATTTATTCAGAACACTTTTTTCTGCTATCTTTCCACTTTTGAAATCTTGGAGAAGTTGCTGAATATCCATGTTTAGTATCATCTAATTTCAGATAATCTTACAATAGATTCTTTTATCATGGCATTATTCAAACTACCTGATTTGAATTCTTTCAAGTCAATAGTTATGAATTTAAACCCTATTTCCTTTAGTCTTTTGTCTATTAAATCTCTGTTAGAGATAATCTGCATTATATCTTCAGCCTTAACCTCGATCCTCGCAATATCGTCATGATGTCTTACTCTAAATTCTCTTAGCCCTAAATTTTCCAAGAAACTCTCAGCAAGATCTATCATACTTAATTTTTGTGTAGTTATTTCCTTGCCATATGGAACTCTTGATGATAAACATGGTGAAGATGGCTTGTCATGTGTTGGAAGATCGTAGAACTTAGAGAGATGTCTTATATCCTGCTTGGTAAAACCTAGCTCTTTTAGAGGACTTCTAATATTGTGCTCTGAGGCAGCTTTCATTCCTGGCCTATAATCTTGAATATCATCATAATTGGTGCCATCTAGGATAGATTGTATGTTTAATTCATTTGCTAGGTCAGTAAGCTTAGTATATAACTCCTCTTTGCAGAAGTAGCATCTATTGTTCGGGTTGCTCTTATAATTCTCATTACTAAGCTCTTTTGTTTCAATTATCTTATGATTAGCTCCAATAAGTTTTGCTAGATTAACAGCATCTCTAAAATCCTTTTCAGGAACAGAAGGAGAGTGTGCAGTAACAGCGAATGCATTATTGCTGAGAGCATCAACAGCTACTTTTGTCAAAAAGGTTGAGTCAACACCGCCAGAGAAAGCTATAAGTACTTTGCCCATTGATTTTATTTCTTGCTTTAAGGCTTCCAGCTTGCTTCTTAATTCTGTATCCAAATCTTGTTGCAGTTTAATTTTCATAAGAGGCCTCCGATTAATGTGCTATAAATTACTGATATTCCAATAATAATGCTGATTAGAGCAGAAGAAGCTCTTAGCATTGTTTTTGCATTTTCTAATCTCTTTGAGATTAAAGCAAAAGGAATTGAGATTATAGAGCTAATCAGCATCATACCTATAATTGAACCTATACCAAAAATTAAAATGTATAGTAATCCTAGCCAGATAGAGTTTATTGTTGTCAATACTAGTAAGGAAAGAGCGGCACTGCCAGCTAAACCATGCAATAGTCCAATATATAATGACTTATGAAAATGATTATGTTGCTTTGTGTGTTTGTGTGTGTGGAAGTGACTGTGTTTTTCTTTTCCATGCATGTGTTTGTGTATATGTTTATGTATATGGATATTCTCTTTGTAAATTTGTACTAGTAAATTAATACCTAGCAGAACTAGCATAGTCCCTACAATAAGTTCAAAAGATAATGCAATCTTTTCTGGAACTGTTATTTTAAGAAGCAAAATTAGAAAGCCCATGACAAGTAAAGCAACTGTATGGCCAAAGCCCCAGAACATGCCTAATATTGAAGAGTCTTTTATAGATTTATTTCTAGATAAAATAGTAGAGAGTGCTGCAATATGATCAGCATCTAATGCGTGTTTTATTCCCATTAAAAATCCAAAGCCTAATAATGTAAGAGGTAGAATATTCATGATTCCCTCATATTTTTTAAATCCACATATTTTATTAATATGGCTTAACTTATAAATATTACGTTTTTTAAATTCGTAACACTAAGATTTATATATAAATTGCTTTTTCCTTAATTTTATGGCAGATAGAATAGCAAGAACAGGGGTTTCTTTTGATCCTTATCTATTGAAAAGATTTGATGAGTATATTAAGCAAAAGGGTTATAAGAAAAGAAGCGAGGCTATTTCTGATATTGTTAGAGAAAGTGTGTTTAAGTCAGAAGAGAAGCAAGTAGTTGCTGTAATTAGGATTATTTATGATCCAAGAGAAGGGCATTTTAATGTAAATCTGACTAAGTTCCAGCATGAGTACAATTGCCTGATACTCTCTACTACTAGAGTTTATCTTGATTATCATACTTGCTTAGAAATAATGGTTGTTAAAGAGAGTAGAAAAAAGCTCGAAAGGATTTTTCAGAAACTTAAAAAGTTGAATGTTAAGGATGTGAAGATGGAGATTATATCATGAAAAAGATATTCTTTAAAAACGCTAGAAATCAGAAAATTTGTGGAATTCTCTATGAGCCTGATACTGAAAGCGATGAGATTATAATTATAATCCATGGATTTTCATCTACTAAAGATAGTGGGGCTAAATATATTGCTGAGAAATTGGCAAAAAGAAAAATAAATTCTATTAGAATTGATTTGGATGATCGTGGGAAATCTGAGCCAAGATTCGGAGAAACAACTATTTCTAGCTATGTGAAAACAGTAAACTCGACAATTAGTTATGTTAAAAGACTGGGTTATAAAGATATTTCTCTGTTAGGTACAAGTTTAGGTGGACTAATTGCTATGGCAACAGCATTAAAATACCGTGATATTAAAAAGCTAATTCTTCGCGCCCCTGTTGCAGATTATTATGAGCTTTTATTAAAAAGATTTAACAAAAATATATTAACAAAGTTTAAAAAACAAGGATTCTATTACTATATTAGACCAGATGGAGAAAAATTAAGAGTTCTTTATAATTTTATAGAGGACTCAAAGAAATATTCTATGTATAAGAAAGTTAAAAATATAAAGTGTCCTGTTTTAATACTTCATGGAACTAAAGATCAAATAGTGAATTATAGGACTAGCCAAAAGTTAGTAAAAGGATTTGAAGATGCCCAACTTATCCTAATAAAAAATGCAGATCATGGGTTAAGTATAAATGGAGATTTATCACAAGGTTTAAAGATAATAGCAGATTGTGTTGAGAAATAGGGTTCTTAAGATATTCTAATCCTCTCCTTTACAGCAGCCCACATAAGAGGCAATGCAATAGTAACATCACAGCTTACATCTATGTATCTTGCTCTTTCCTTTAACTTGCCCCAAGAAATTCCCTCTTTTAGTTTTGCTCCTGAAGAGCCACCATATTCTTCTCTATCAGTGGTTATTTGAATCCCATAATATGCACCTTTACTGAATTGCATGCTTTGCTGTATGTAATTTTTGGGAACCCCGCCTCCAAGATAAATAACACCAGCTTTCCTGCATGTCCAAGCAATATCGATAATTTCTTTCATATCATCAAAGGCGTTTACATTAATTCTTCTACCTTTAGCAAGTCTTCCCCATACCATCAAGCCAATGCCGGAATCACTTATTGCAGGACAGAAAACTGGAATTTTCTTTTCATAGCAGATTTTTAATAAGCTTCTTTTTGGTGTTAGTTTTCCAATAGTCCAAAGAAATTTTTTGATGTTAGTGCAAGATTCAAAATATTTCCAGTTCTTTTCAAAAAAATCTTCCATTTTTTCATAGACTTTTGCTGGCATTAAGGAATCGTACATCCTAACTAAGCCTCTCTTGTAAAGTCCTGTATCATCAGCATTTTCATCACCTTGATAATGAGAAAACCCAAGAGATTCAGCTAAATCATGAGTTAAATTAGCTCCAGTCGTTACAAACACATCAATATACCTAGATTCTAGTATGTCTAGCATTATTTCTCTCATGCCACTTGGAACCATTGCTCC
>CAZBGH010000013.1:0-10688 GCA_964491335.1 uncultured Methanosarcinales archaeon
TAGATGAGCTATTACTTCTTCTATCAAGAGATTATCCTGAACTTGTTGCATAAGAGCTTAGGAATAATGGTAGGTTTTTAAAAGTTATTGTACGAACTTTTGAGGCTCTTTAGAATAATAATTTCGGTTTTTTACTCATTTCACTCATAAAAAACTTTCCAAGGGCACTTTTCATTAACAGAAGTAGGACTATTTGTATTAAACTTGATAAAATTTAGTGATTTCATTGTTTTGATGTATTTTCAATAAAAACAAAATCTTCAATCCAACCCACTTTCCAGTCCGCCCCGCCACCTGCCCTGACAGTTATGTCATTACTAAATTATGGTAAAAAACGAAAGATTTAGATATTGGCTTGTGATTTAAACCTGTATGGATATAGGAGATATGGTAAGGGAAACTCCAGAAGCAATAAAGATAGCTGCCGGACTTGCTGTTTTTATAGGGGCAAATTATGCAGGTTATCGTTTATGGGAAAGAAGCAGGAATAGAATGAATGGCGTTCAATTGAATACAATGGGAAATACAATGGAATTTGCAATAAGAGATTATCCCACCGGTATTCATTCTTATTTTGTTGATGTTTATGGACGCAGGGTAGCAACAGAATACTTTAATACAGGTGGCTTAAGAGGTTTACCAGAAGTTACTGGAATAATACAATTAAATCCAGGAAAACACACTATCAAATTTTCTTACGGTGCTGATGACACCAAAGAGGTTGTACGCGAAGTGCAAATTTTAGAACCTGTACCATAATCCCGTTAAAACTTTGCCAAATTTTTTCTTGTGTCATTAAATCCATACTTTTTATTATTTACACAATCTCCTTATCAAACTTAATTTCCAATGAATTCGAGCTTAAAATTTTGACGCTGTCAATTACACCCGCTTTAACACCAAATTCTTCGACTTTCTTTGGCAGTAATGCAGCTATTGAAGAACCAACCTTGATTATTTTCCTTTTGCCTTTAATTTTCTTATTGGCTTCCCTTAGCTTTATTAATTGTTTAGTTTGTTCTGGCGTGAATAAAGTTTCACCGCATTTATCGCATTTCATGCATTCAATTAAAAATTCATCAACTAAACATCTATCTAATTTGATACTTCCGCCGCATTTGCATGTGCTTGTTTTCATTTTGTTTACCTTAGTATTTTCCTTTCTTTTTATTAACTGTTATTATTTTTATGAAATCTGGATAATACTCGACAACGACAAAATAAGTTTGTCTTGATTTATCAAAATAATTTTTGAAGCAGATTCGCTTCTTTTCCTCTGTTGATTTTTCTTCATCAACTTTGCCTATTTGAACTGTTTTAACAGAATTGTCAACATCTTCCATATCCAAATTTTTGTCTTTGGTCGCATGGTCGCTAAAAAGTATTTGAGCTTTAGTTCTGTCAAGACCATTCATAACTTCTTTTATCCACAAGTCCATGCTCATTGCCTGTTATAATATTCAGTTAAAATCATTATAATATTTAAGCTTTACTATTTTCACGAGTTCGTCTAATGCAAACGACTGATACTGTGCCCTTGGACTTATTGCCTTTCGTCTAATCTTCATAGATTAAACAAACTTTTTACTCGTAAAAAGCCAGCAATAAGCGAAATTATTATGAGCCCAAAAAGAAAATTTTCTGCGGAAAATTTTATGGGATTAACAATCCCACTGCGTATAATACTCGTTTCGTGGCAAAATCGAATTCCTTGCGTCATTCAGATTTTGCGTAACTTTGGGCATTGTACGAACATTTTGCTCGCCTCGAGTTTTTTTTCAGACAAGAAAAACTTGCCTTGCTTCAACTATTAAAAGAAATCAGAGATTAGAATGTTTATAACCCAGAGATTAATTGAAGAGCTATAAAGATAATATAAAAGACAACCATAATTAATCCATGTTTCCAATTTAGCTCTCCATGGTTAATAACTAGCAAAGTATAGAAAAGACCTGCAACCAAGAATATTGAAGTAAGAATTATTGAAGAAAAAGAAATATGAAATGGTTTTATAAGTGCTGTTAATCCTAAGACAAAAGAAGAATTTGCCACAATACTTCCAAGGATATTGCCAAAAATAAGATCTTTATGATGCTGAAGAATAGAACGGATCTGGACAGTTAATTCAGGCATTGAGCCACCTATACCTATTACTACTAACCCAATAATAAAAGGCGAAATATCCAACAAACTTGAAATATGCAAAGAAGAAGTTACAAGGAATCGTGCACTTAGTAATAACGCTGTTAGTGCCCCTGTAAAAATCAAGATGTTTTTGTAGATAGACTTGAATTTAACGTTTTCTTTCATTTTACCAAATGTTTTCTCACTCTGCCATAGACCTCCCAAATACAGAATGAATGATATAATAAGTGTAATTCCATCAAACCTTGAAAGTTTGCCATCTATAACCAAAAGAACTGGAATAATGCTCAAAATAAGTGTTAATATAGGTGCATTCCCAATATTTTTTTTAGAAGGGACAAGCCGAATGCCAAATAATAAAACAATACCTAAAAGAGGAATTTTAAAAAGATTAGAGCCAAGTACTGTACCAAATATCATTTCACCAGCACCCAAAAATGCTGCTGTTATAGAAGCAATTAACTCTGGCAGTGCTGTGCTTATTGCTAGAACTATAAACCCAATAAGGTACTCTGAAATACCTAATTGCTTTGCATAGCTTGATATAGAATAAACCAGAAGGTCTGCTGCCTTTGCAAGAATTGCCAAACTAATAATAGCTACAACTGAATTGAAAAGCAATGGATTCTGATTTCCAAAATTAATTATGAAGTCTAGCATTTATCCATTATTTAAATACCTTATTTAGATACCATTTTGATTTATTATTCTTATATAAAATTCAATCATAACAAAAAATGTATAAAGCATTATAAGTGAAATGCCCTCTCTCCATGATAGCCTTGAGCCGCTCTCCACAAATGTTGCAAAGAGAAATGAAACTACTAGCATGAAAATAGCACTTGATAACAGTGTAATAAAATTTCCGCTAATTGGAGAGATTAAAGCAACAATCCCAAGTATTAAAGTTATATTTACGACTGCACTTCCAATTACTGTACCCAGAGCCATTTCTGGATGGCCTTTTAATACAGCACTGCTTTCAAATATTAGCTCTGGCAAGGTTGTCCCTATTGATATGAAAAATAGGCCTATAAAAATAACGGGAAGAGCCAGTTCAATAGACAAGGCTCTCCCAGACATTACTGTTAGTTCTGCACTTATAAAAAGCAATATCAGGTTACCTAAGAAAATTAAGAGAGATAATAAGACACTAACCTTAAACCCCTTTTTAAGATTCGTTTTAAATTCTTTCTGCTGCCTAAAAAGTTTAAAAATATAGAACAGAAATACTGAAACAAGTATTACACCATCAAACCTTGATAACTTTCTGTCTGGAATTATCAGAATTATGGGTATTAGCATTATGAAAAACATGTAAAGAGCATCTTTCCTTATTGTTTTGCTTTTTATTTTGATTCCTCTTCTAAGAAGAACTAGAATTCCAGTTATTAAGGTTAATCCTATTATATTTGCCCCAATTAAATTGCCAACTGAAAGTAAAGGTGTACCATCAAATGCAGAAGTGACACCTACAAATAATTCTGGTATTGAAGTAGAGACTGCCATTATAATAAAGCCAACTGCAAATTCATTTAGCCTTAAAGAGTGCGTTAATTTCGCTAAAGATTTAACACACCATGATCCTGAAAATACTAAGATTACACAAGAAATTACAAACAGTATTAAGTTAGTATACACCAATCTATCACCTAATTATTTAAATTTTTAGACTCTACCTTCTCTCTATCAGCTTTAATTATTCTCATAATATTTTTATGCTTATTCTTTAGGATATTATTTTTATTTGCAGATAAGTTTCTATCAAGGTCTAAATAACAGCCCATTTTGGAGTATCTGCGATATTAAATTAACTAGTCTGTTGCTTGTCTGTCCTACAATGAGTTATTAATATTATCATAATTTGCAACTACTCGTATGTTTTGTTTCCATGTCCGCTAGTGCACATTACATCACTGATATGGGAACTTTGTTCCTAAATCCATCACTACGTTCAGGATAAAGCGGACATGGTAGACATAAAGTCACTCGTTTGCTAATTATTATATTATCTCTATATTATTGGCGGACTAATGGCACAGCTCACGAAGTGAGCGTAGTGATGCAAATTATTTTATTATATCTATTTTTATTTTTTGTTATATTATTTTTTAATTTGTTTGTTTTTATCTTATCCTTTACTTTTAGTTTTTGACTAATATCCTATTTTAATTTATTAATTGCTATACATTAATTTCTATATTTCTGCTCTTTATATACTTATACAATTCAAGATAAATAAACCCTAGGCTTGAGATAATTAGTATTGTGACAAATTCAAATATGTTTAATGGCACTGTCCCGAATACTTTATTGAAAAATGGCAGATAGATAACTACCATTGTAATAATAAAAGAAGATAGCACAGCTAGGATTAGCCATCTGTTTTTAAATATTCCAACCTTAAAAGCGGGATAGCGAACTGACCTTGATGCAAAGGCTTGGTACATTTCAAATGAGGCTACTGTCAAGAACGTTGCTGTTTGAGCCTTAATTAAATCATGACTCTGTGAGTATAGGAAGTAAAATATGAGCATAGCTGATATAGTCATCAATATAGGATAATAAACTATAAATGCCGATAGTCCTTTATAAATCCTTTCACTCCTAGGCCTAGGTTTTCTTGTCATTGCATGTGGTTCATAAGGATCTGCACTTAATGCAATTGCAGGCAAACCGTCTGTAACAAGATTTATCAGTAGAATCTGAATCGCTGTCAGCGGAAGAGGAAGACCTAAAAGAATTGTCAGGAATACAATCATAACCTCTCCAATATTTCCAGATATAAGAAATGCAAAATATTTTTTTATATTATCGTAAATCCCTCTTCCTTCTTCTACTGCATCAACTATTGAAGTAAAGTTATCATTTAATAATACCATATGAGAGGCTTCTTTAGCCACATCTGTGCCTGAAATACCCATTGCTACACCTATGTCTGCTTTCTTCAGTGCAGGAGCATCGTTAATGCCATCCCCAGTCATTGCTATTATATGTCCCTTTTTCCTTAAGGCATCAATTATTTTTGATTTATGGTAAGGGTTTGTTCTTGCAAAAATAGAATATTCATCAATAATCTTATCTAATTCAATATTTTTATTGTCTAACTCTTCTCCTGTAATTACTTTTCCTTCAATGCCAAGCTCTGTGGCAATTGCCTGCGCTGTAAGCTTATGATCACCAGTAACCATTATTATTCTTATTCCGGAAAACTTACATTTCTTAATAGAATCAAAAACTTCTACCCTTGGAGGATCTATCATCCCTTGCAGCCCAACAAAGATTAAATCTTTCTCTGTATTAGAGGACGCCCTTTCATTATTTCTCAAAGGCTTATAAGCAAAGGCTAAAACTCTTAATGCCTTGGTGGCAAATTGTTCATTAGCATTAAGTATTAGCTTCTTATCTTTTGCAGTTAATTTTCTGATTTTGCCATTATCATAAATTCTGGTGCATAGATGCATCATAATGTCAGGTGCGCCTTTTACAAAAGCAAGATTTTCTTTCAAAGATTTATGAATAGTTGCCATCCTTTTTCTTTTTGAGTCAAAGCCAATTTCATCAATCCTTGTATAGAGTTTTTCCAAAGAATCTTTAGTTAACCCTGCCTTTGCAGCACTTACAATTAAAGCACCTTCTGTAGGATCCCCAATTATTTTATTATCTCTAGTTAGAACTGCATCATTGTTAAGTGCTCCAATCTGCAATAACAGCTTTATATCATTAACTTTAACAGCTTTATTCTGGAAAAGAAACGAGCCTACTGGCGCATATCCAGAGCCTGTAACTTCAATAATCTTGTGATTTGTGTAGAGCTTTCTAACAGTCATCTCATTATGTGTTAATGTCCCTGTTTTATCAGTGCAAATTACAGTAGTACTTCCAAGTGTCTCAACAGATGATAATTTTCTAACTAACACATTCTTCTTTATCATTCTCTGGATTCCAATTGCCAAAGAAATAGTTACAACAGCAGGTAGCCCTTCAGGTATAGCTGCCACTGCAATACTAATTGCAACAAAGAAAATATCAAATATCGGCATATTTTTAAGATAGCCTGTAATAAAAATTAGGATACATATTGCAATCACTAAAGAACCTAAAAAATGCCCTAATTTTTTGAATTGAACTTGCAATGGTGTTAACTTCTCTTTTTCTTCCTGAATAAAAGTTGCAATTTTTCCTAGCTCTGTAGTCATACCAGTAGCTGTCACTATTGCCTTCCCTCTTCCATTAACTACAGTTGTTCCAGAAAAGACCATATTTTTCATATCGGCTGTTTGGGTCTTCTCTAAAAGAACATCAGGATCTTTTCTAATAGGTGTTGATTCTCCAGTTAGGACCGCTTCTTGCGTCTCAAGGTTAAAGACTTCAACAAGTCTTGCATCGCAATCTATCTTTTCACCTGTTTCCAAAACTATAATATCCCCTGGAACCAGATATTTTGAATTAATCTCCTGCAGTTTGCCATCTCTGATAACCTTTGCTTTTAATGATGCTAATCTTCTTAGTGCTTCTATAGCTCTTTCTGCCTTATACTCCTGCATAAATCCAAGAATAGCATTTAGAATAAGGATAACACCAATAACAATTGCATTAATATACTCTTTCAAGACAAAAGAAATTAGGAAGGCTGCAATAAGTATTCCAACAACAATATTGGTAAATTGAGAAACAAAAATCTTTAAAGCAGATACACTCTTAGTAACTTTTATTATATTTTCACCATAAGTCTCAAGCCTCAATCTTGCTTCTGAATTTGACAGCCCATTTTTTGAAGTCTTAAGCTTTACAAATATCTGTTCAATTGTTAGGCTATGATACATATATTTAACCTCTTTTTAGAGTATTTGGTTTATTTTTAATTGCTTTCTGCTCCTCAAACTCAATATACCACTTCTTTGATTTTTCATCATATTTAAATACAACATTATACTTCTTAGAAGTATCTAATGAGAAAAGCAGAGGCATTGGAATAGTTGTCTCAAAACTAGAACCTCTCTTATACAGTTTTCTTTTAAGGACTACCATATTTAGAAAAATAAGCAACCAGCTGCAAGCTGAAAAGAATTTTAGTTTCTTTTGTTTGGGGGTGCTGCACAGCTGGGATACTTATTTTTTACCTACTTTTAAAGATATTATTATTACAATTATTAAAACTTATTATTATACTTATATTTAAGGATTGTGGTTTTGTGGCTTTGAAGGATTTAGTCCAGCAAGTAAGAAGCTTTTTAAGCAAACTATTTCACTCTTTAGCCAACCTCCAAAAAAAATCAAAATAGTTTTGATAAGTCTTTACAATCTCTCTATTTTGTATTACAATAACATAATAAGGTAAATGCCATATAAAAATAGCCACTTTATCCCCATAAATCCAAAAACTTGATGGAAATAGGTAATCTGACTTTAAATGCCTATAAATTCCAGTTTTTGTTTTCAATATATCTTCTTTTTTGTCACATATTACTCTTTCTTTTATTTCTAATTTTTCTACTTTTCCTAGAAATTGTGGCAATGCAAATTCCAATACTTTTTCAAACTCTTTAATAGAACCCATAACACAATAATCCTTACCAACTTTAAGAACGTCCTGTAAAACTGTTTTCAAACCATCTTTTCCTTTATAAAGTTCTACTATTGTATCTTCTTTTGTTAAATTTGTTAATTTTTCAAGATCTGGAAGGATTGATTTTACCTTTTCTTTCTTTTCTTCAATATAATCTAGCAATACTTGTGGCGGAGACGGTTTAAAGTATTTCTTACCAGATTGAATATAGATGCTAACCAAACCCTTTTCCCTTAATTTTTCTAATAAATCGTAAATATGAGTTCTATGAAGACCAATTTCTTGATGTATTCTGCTTACTAGACTAGGACCTATTCTTAATAAAGTAAGATAGACTTCTATTTCTGCGTCTAAGAAGCCGATTTCTTTTAAGACTTCTTTGTTCATGGCTTTAGTAAAATTTTGATGTTTATAAATTTTATTATTTTTTGTCTGTAGAAAGACAGCAAAAATTTGATAGATAACTTCGTAATATTTATTAATTCTTATAAAAATTAATTAGATAATGAAGATAGTATTCACCAAGCATGCAAAGGAAAGAATAGAAATAAGAAAGCTTTTAGAACATGAAGTATTAGAAGCAATTAAGTATCCAGACAAAACGATAAAGAAACATGACAAATATTTTTATCAAAAGAGACTGGACAAAGGGACTATTGAAGTGTGCTGCGAGAAAATAGAAAACAATATAAAGGTAATAACAGTATATTGGTTATGAAAAATGGAAATAAGCTACGATAAGGAAGCCGATGCAATATACATACAATTTCGTAAAGGAGAGTTCACAAAAAATAAAAAGATAGATGACTTTACTATAATTGATTTAGATAAAGATAATAATCTACTAGGTATTGAACTTCTTGATGTAAGTAAAAGAATACCAATTGAATCTCTTTCTGAAGTAAATGTAAGAAATTTACTGGCAGTAGCTAAATAAAAAGATCAATTTTAAATAAAGATTTTTCAGCCTCTTCGATATCTTTTTCATCTACTTTAATACCTTTCAATAAACCTTTAAGTGATATAACTTTTCTTTTTTTTGGCAACTGTGAGATTTTTATTATCACTGACTTTAGATTTAGTATCTCTTCTTCAATAGCTTCTATTTTTTTATAAATGTTCATATAAATCACCAAAATCTCAAACTACTCTTAGCTATAAATAATTATCGTTTATCTTAGGTACCGTTCAAAATGTAGGTTAGCATCAATTCCAACGAAGTTGGTGCCGAACTTTGTTCGAGTATGTGAGCATCATTCAAACAAGCAATTACCAAGCGGAAGGGGATGTTCCTCACGGGAGGGAACCGCTCTTTGCATATTCCAGCTAGATGCGAGCCGATGCTAACCCGAGTTTTGCGAGATTTTGAACGGTGCCGTTTATCTTAATTGAAGAAATAGAACTTCTATTCTTTATAAACTTTACTATTTTTGTCTTTGTAGAGACAGCAAAGATATATTAATAAATCTTGACTACTAAGTAATGAAATAGTTAATTTTGGTGGAAATATGGATTTCGCAAAACAATTTGAACATTTAACTTTAGAAAAAATCGCACAAAGGGAACATGTGCCATTATCTGTAATAGAGAATGGACTAAATGATGGCTCTGTTGTGGTAATGAGGAATTATAATAGCAGTGATTTTATGGGCATTGGTGACAATGGAGTGCATGGACATGCTTTGACAACTAAGGTTAATGTTAATGTTGGACTTTCTGATGATTCAAGAGATTTAAAGAGGATTATAAATTCTGTTAAACAAGTAATGGAGCTAGGAAAAGAGAGAGTTACTTTTATGGATTTATCAACTTATCCTGTAGATGGGAAAGATGACTTTTCTACATCAAGAAGAGCAATAATGGAATCAACACAAATTCCTGTAGGAACAGTACCAATATATGAAGCGCTCCATCATTCACGTAAAATTTCTGGCAACCCAAAAGACGTTATTTTGGACCCAAACCTGATGCTTGAAACTGCACAAAAGCAAGCAGAAGAAGGGGTTTCATTCATAGTTGCTCACATTGGATTAAATAAGAGAACTTACAAAATTTTAATGAGACAACCTAGACCTGTTGTCAGTAAAGGTGGTGGTTTAACAAATGCATATATTGCTCAAACAGGAGAAGAAAATCCATTTGTAGAAAGATTTGATGATTTGTTAAAAATTTTGCATAAATATAATGTTGTATTGAATATCGGTAGCGCTTTAAGGTCAGGCTCAACAATTTATAATGATATGGCTCAAATAGCAGAACTTGAAGATGCTGCAAGATTTGCAAAATATGCTAACGAAAGAGGAGTCCAAGTTGTAATTGAAGGGCCTGGGCACATTCCAATTGCTGGATTAAAGTACCTTGCTAAATTGGCAAAAGAACAAGAAGGAAGAGAGATAGTTACTGAATACAAAGGGATGAAAATAGATGGTATCGCAGACTATGTAAAACTTCAAAGAATAATTGCTGGGAATATACCATATTTCACACTAGGACCTTTGCCCTCGGATAACACAAGGGGAAGAGATGGAATAGGTGGAGCTATGGGAGCTATGATTGGAACAATGAATGGATTATCATGGCTTTGCTACTTAACTGATAGGGAACATGTAGGAATGCCAGGACCAATTGATGTTATGAATGGCTTTAGGTATTTCTTAACTGCAGCTCAAAATGGAGATCTCGCAAAAGGACAGCCAAGAGAATTGCATGAAAATTTTGAGAACGCCCAAAGAGGATGCTTGGATGTTAATGATCCAAGAACGCAAAAAGGCATAAATTATTGTAGCATTTGTAGTAAGGAATATTGCCCTATTGAGTTGAATCCTCAATTACAGCCACATAATATTAGGAGTATAAAATTAAAATAAAGATTTTACAAATTAGAAATGAAAAGACATCAAAATTTAAGATAAAATGGATAAACTTTATGAGATAGCAGGTTATACAAGTAAAGCTCAAGGATTAGCTGATATTG
>CAZBGH010000013.1:10788-16028 GCA_964491335.1 uncultured Methanosarcinales archaeon
CACAATTCAGGGAGTGTTTAAAGATGATCCAAGTCCTAGAATTGAGGTAATTGCTGCAAAAATTGGAAATATCGCAACAAAAGGTTTTGAGGAGTAATCACATTACATACTCAACACTTTAGTAAGTAACCTTTTTAAGCAGATTAATTCTTCTTTGGATTTATGAGAGTTGCAATTATTAGCAGCAAGAATGATCCTGCATCTTCTAACATGAAGCAGAACTTGATTGAGAATTTTGGATTTAAGAAAATTAATGGGATGTTTGATTCTAATGAGGTTTATGGGCTTGAGAGTATTAGGATATATACGCTAAATATAAAACATATTTTTGCTGATGATTTAGATAAAGAGATTAATGCAGAGCTGTTTATTATATGCTCTACACATAGATCAGAGAGCAACAAGCCCGCAATGACTGTGCATTCTATTGGTAACTTTAACAAAGCTGAGCATGGAGGTAAAGATAGAACTATATGCCCTACAAATGCACTTTTTATTAGAAATTATTTAATTGAATTAAAGAAGCATGCACACGAAGTTTATGGATATGATTTAACTATGGAAGCAACACATCATGGGCCTTATATTGAAAAACCAATAGTTTATGTGGAGATTGGGGCAACAGAAAAAGAATGGAATGATAGGAATGCTGGAAGGATAGCTGCTAAATGTATTATGTCCGGTATTGAAAAGTTAAAAGAGAAACATGGATATAAAATAGCTGCTGGTATTGGTGGTTTACATTATTGTGATAATTTTAATAGGTTAATAATGAAGAGTGATCTTGCTTTTGTTTATATTTGTCCCAAATATTCTATAAAGCACCTAAATTTAGAGATGTTACAGCAGATGAAAGATAAAGGAAATGTTGAGCTTTTTGTTTTAGACTGGAAAGGTCTTGGGCAAGATAAACAATTTTTGTTGGATTTATTAGAGAAATCCGAGGTTGAGTGGAAGAGAAATGATAAGGTAGATTAGTCCTAGCACAAAATATTACTAATAAAAGAATTGAAAAGAGTTTTCTATTTTTATTTTGCTCTTTCTTCAAATATTTGAATTATTTTGCGAGGAATAGGATCTAACTTTATAACTTCTGTTATTTGAATGGGTTCTATTCTTGTTGTAGGTTCTATATTTTCTACTTGCTTTGTTAAATCAAAAAGTTCTCTATGAGATGGTGGCATATAATACATAATGAAACCAGTATAAGTTTCGTAAACAAAACCCGCAAATGGGTTAGAACGTATTTCATTAAGAGTTTTTTCCCTTACTTGAGGAATGACTTCTATTTTTAACATGTATACCAAAAATCCCAAATTAAAAATATGACTTCCATAATTAAATTTCTGTATTACATTAGCATCCTGTAATATTTTAATACGGCTCTTTATAGTTTGTCTATCTAACCTTGTTTTTTGACTTAAAGATAAAAATGAATCATGAGGCGAGCTAGAAAGCGCAAGTAGAATTTTATAATCCTTTCTATCAAGTACTATTTTTTTATCTTCTTTTGGTTTAGTAATAATCTGTTCAAAAAGAAAAGGGTTATACTCATCAGGAATATATCTTACAATAAGATGAATTTCTACATAATAAGAAGATAAGTATTTTTTACAGAAATCTACAATATCATTAGTGATTACTTGTACCATATATTGATATTTACCAATTGCTTGGAATAGTCCAAAAATTTCACTTGAGTTTTTTAATTTGGGGATAGTTTGATCTAAAAGTTGAGAAGTTAAAATAAAGTAGGAATTTATGCCCAGAAGTGGAAAATTAATGAGTACTGCTGGCGAAAGTATATTTTTCTTTAAGCGTTTAAGCTTGTAGTGAAATCTTTGTGGGGAGATTCTTAGTAAGCTTGCTAGGCTTTTCTCAGGTGTTCTCGCATTTTTCAACACATGGAAGTATATCTTTTTGTCTAATAGGTCTAGCTTAATTTTCTTTTTATGGTACACCACTTCAAATGCCATTATTATAATTATTGCTTAATTATTTATAAATTTTTCTATAAAAATAAAAAATTTCTGAAGTAAATTTTAAATAGATGAATGTATTTTAATTTTTATATAGTAGTAAAAATCCAATTAGTACTAAAAATAGTGGAAAGTAAATAACTTAATTAATCAGGACAAAATGATAACAAACTCAGGTTCATTAGGATGAGGAAAAATGCGTGATGTAGAATTAGTTATTCATGGGCTAATTACTAACTCTGGCTCATTAGGACAAGGAAAAACTCTTGAGAAAGAAGTAAAGAATAGTAAGGTTAAGGGTTCAAGAGGGATTGAAGAGCAATATAAAGAGTTAGGAACAAATTATGATACTCCACAGTCTATCTATGAGCATGGAGATAATCCGTACAGTGATTCCTCTAGATATTAATAATAGATATAAAGTAGAGTTAAGATCTTAATTTCTTTTTTATTGTGGCAATTATGTGGATACAGAATTTGAGGTATAAATGTCTTTAAAAGAAATTTTAGAAGTTAATGAAATCAATAGAGAATCTCCAATTGGGCTATGGAAATCCCTAATAGAAACTCCAGACCTTATGAGAGAAGAACTGAGTGAAGGGTTAAGGTATATTTCTGCACAGTATCCACCTGATGCTGCTGAAATTGTTATGAATGCTGCCTGTCAATTTGATTGTCATCATTGTATTTATCCAAAAGATTATCCTAAATTTAACAAAAATCTTGAATTAAGAGTCTGGAAAGAGATCTTTAAAGGTCTTTATGAGAGGTTAGGATTTAGGACATTTGTGTTCGGCGGAAGAGGATTAAATAAGGATACCCTTGAAGCTGTTGAATATTTGAAAGGATTTGATGATACAAAAGTTGGATTTATAGCTGATGGCCCTCAAATGGAAAGATTTTTGAGTCAAATACTGGAAAGTCCTGCAGACTGGATTGATGTATCTGTAGATGGGATGGCTGAACAACATGATACACAAAGAAAATCGCCAGGTTCATTTTATAGAAGTGTGGAGGTTCTGGAGAAACTTCTTGGATATGGAAGAACACCAATGGTGGCTATACTTTCAACTATAACTACAATTAATCAAGAATCCTTACTAGAAATGGTTGAATACTTAAACAAGATAGGACTTAGTAATTTTCATATAACCCCAGTTGGAATTTTAGATAATTATAGGCCTAGTCCTAATCTTAGACCATCTCAAGATGACTTTAACAACCTAATTGATGAATTTAAGAGAGAATATCAGAATCTTAGAGATTCATTCATTATGTTTCATATAGCTTCTGGAAGATATATTAGATATTTAAAAGATGGAAAACCAGAAATGTATCATACTATGAAAGCTGATGGAAAACAATTACTATGGAGTGAGGAGTTGAATAATAACGAGTTTCATGTATCTATTACACCCTCTTCTCTTACTGCTTCTAGAGAATTTATTATCAACTCTAATGGAGATGTAATAACTGCTGAAGTTGTTGGAATGGGAAAAATTCCTGATCAATATATTTTTGGGGATGCCCACCAGATGATGGCTACTTATAAGAATAGAGATAGGTTTTTTAGACATTATGTACAACTACCTGTATTTGACTTCTATATTGGAAAGCTTATGCAAGAAAGGGGCATATTAAGAAGTTAATGACTTTTTCTAAAAGATCTAAATCAAGCAAAAATTTAAATATTAGTGTGTATTAAATGTGTATAATGTCTAAAGTACAAAGGATAAATATAACATTACCAAAGAAATTAGTTCAGAAGTCAAAGATTTTGATAGACGAAGGTATATACTCTAATTTTTCAGAGTTGGTGAGACAAGGAATCAAGGATGAGATTGAGCTAAATAAATCGCAAATAGAAAAAATAAGAATACTTAAAAAGTGGTTTGAAGAAGAAAAACATCAGGGACTTGATACATCAAAACTATCAAAGGAGGAAGTTATAAAAAGGTTAAGAAAAACAAGAGAACAACTTTGGGAGGAAAAATATAAATTTATTTATGGTTAAATTAAGATTGGTTTTAGACAGTAATCAATATATTTTCTATTTTGACAATATATCTGCAGATTTATTAAAATTATTAGATACCAAAGCCATACAGGTATTCTTAAATGATCTGATTTTTCAAGAAATAATTAGGAATCTAAGGAGAGAATCTACTAGAAATTTTATTAACTTATTAAAGAACCCTAAATTTAAGTTTATTATTGACAAGATTCCAGAAGATTTAATAGAAAAATACAAAAAGCTTAATTTAAAAAAAGGTGACTTTGTAATAGCAGCTTTTTGCGAATATATAAAGGCTGATTATTTAATTACTGAAAATAGGCATTTTCTTAAATCAATGAAATTTGATAAATTCCAAGTTTTAAATCTAAAAGATTTTGTAAAGAAAATTGAATAATTTTATTTCTTCTTTTCTTCTTTCTTTGGAGCTGCTGGCTTTGCTTCTGATGTTGGAGTTGCTCCTGGTGCCTGGGCTGCTCCTGTAACTCCTGCAGCTGCAACTCCTTCAACAGGTAATAGTTCATCAATAATATCTGAAGGTATCTTTTCAAGGCTGAGTTTAGATTTAATCTCTCCTCTTGTTTTGCCCTGCATTGCACTAATGATCTCTTTTGCCTTTCTTACAAATTCTTCTCTTCTAAGCTTAATCTCTTCTGCCAGCCTTAATTTCTCTTCTTCCAATGCTCTAAGTTCTTCTGCAGTAAGCTCTGTTTTTTCTAGTCTGATTTCCTCATCATATTTTCCCGCATTAACATTCTGTATTGTCTCCACAGCTGGCTTACCTTCAACCAAAATGCCCATTGAATTGCAAGTTCCTATAATTTCCTTGACTCTATCTTTTAATGTTTTGCCAGAAAGAGTATCTTCCTTCATTTTCGCAATCTTTATGATTTGCTCTATTAAAATATCTGCAACCTTATCTGCCTTTGGATTACTTGAGCCTTTCTCTATGTTTACTTCTTTCTTAATTAATGCCGATGCTGGAGGAGTACCTACCGTGATCTCATATTTCTTTGTGTTAGTATCTACTGCAATAGTAACTGGAACCTCCATTCCATTAAATACTGCAGTCTTTTTATTTATGTCGGATACAATTTGGCCAATATTTACACCTAAAGGCCCGAGTGAACTACCAACTGGAGGGGCAGCACTAGCTTTTCCACCAGGCACTAAAACTTTTAATGTTGTTGTTGGCATTTTCTATCCCATCATATTCTTTATCTATTATATGAAATTTTTTATTTATT
>CAZBGH010000014.1:0-15244 GCA_964491335.1 uncultured Methanosarcinales archaeon
TAAAATTGGAAAATAGCAGTATATACATAGCGATTACATATGAGAAGCAAAAATTAGCCACCGAACCGTTTCTCGTTTTATTTATCGTAAAGCCCCCGATTTCGTTAGTTATAATAAAAAGTTTTGTTTAATCTTTGTTATGTGACAATAAGAATTATTTCATATTTTTATTTTTTCTGTGAGATTAAACGAAGGCAGCAACTAAAAGAATTTACAGTTTACGATGATTTTGTCGTCGGCAACTCAAAAATTGATTTTAACTATTGTTAACTACCTGCAAGGATTGTTAACTATCTGCAAGGCATTTCTATATTTCCGTAATCTCTAGCAAAGCATTTCTATATTCCTGTAGTTTCTAAGTTCAGATTTATCATAATATCTAGGACTATGCATTCTCATCATGTCTTTGTGGTTTATCATATCCTTATTGTTCATCATGTCCTTATGGTGTTTTTCCATTGCATCTAAGTAACTTTTCTCATAGACCAATCCTCTGGGCAATTCTCTGTCATATCCGCCAATATGTGCTAACGTAAAGCTTGCTAAAATTGCAATGAGTAACAATGCGCTTGTAATAACCAAATACTTTTCTTTTGCCATTCTTTTACCTCCAGAGACCTTCAAAGACCTCCAGAGCCTTGCTTGTTCTTCCAGTATCTCTGTAGGTATCATAAGGTGAAACGAGATAACTAATTTACTGAAACTAGTCAAGAAAAAAGTGATACAAGCTCCTAAAATAATGAAACTTGATTGTTTTGTCGTTTATTGTTGTTTATTGTTGTTTATTTTGCTCTCTTTATTAGAGTAGTAATATAAAACCTGTTAAAATATATCCAGAAGTAAATAAATACATATGCAATCCATGCAAATACAGTTAAGTAAAATGGGTAGTATTTTATATATAAAATAGGGTCCCTAAATATTGTTACAGCTGCAATAGTACTAGTGACAAAATAAAGAATCACGTAAAAGGATATAAATACCAGAAAGGTTAAAAAAAGTGGCATTAGTTTCCATAATTTCTTACTGAAAATTGCTCTAAAAACTGATTTAAGCAGAATAATAGTGCTAAAATTACTAGATTTCTTATTAACAAAAAACTCTGTGGCTGATAGATTATATACTAAATAGAAAACTATTGCTGTAGATATAGTGATAATATCCCTGAAATAAGGAAAAAAGTCTGCTCTAAGTGTGTAAGATAAAACGTTCATAATAACCATTAAAAATGTAAAGAAAACAATAAAGATTAGTAGATTAAGGAGATATAGTTTTAGTAGTCTCTTTAGATCTAATTTTGTTTTTAACTTATTTTTTATAATATCCATTATACTATATCTAAAGAATGTAAGTGATAATATTAATAATGCTACATAGATAAGCATACTAAATATAATTAAATAATTGGTAATTCCTCTGAGAAATTGTGCTAGTGCCAAAAGTGTATTAGCATTAAAGAAGAGACCAGCTAAAAAGAGAATGGTATATATAGATAACACAAATAATACATCAAATAATACAATTAACCAATTATAATGCTTCAGTGCTAAAAATTGGGAATAAGCATCATAAAAAGCTGTTGACTTAAGTTTTCCTTTTAATTTTGAGAGATACGAGAGATACTTTACCATTATTTATTAGCCTTTTTTACGTATTTATTAATCTTATCTTTATTTAAGTAATGGCTAAGAGTGGGGAAAAGTGAAGGTAACCAATAACAAGATTTAAAGGATCCGCATTAGTCATTTTTTAGTGCCCAAAATAAAGATCTTTCATAAGGTTTTTCTTAACTATTTCAGAACCACCATATAAGGCTATTCTCCCTGCTTCCAATACATGAACCTTATTTGATATTTCTAGTGCCATGTGTGCATTTTGTTCAACTAGGATAATAGTAGTTCCCTGTTTGTTAATCTCTTTTATTTTTTTAAATACTTCTGCCATAATATTTGGATCTAGACCTAAGCTAGGTTCATCTAAAAGTAACAATTCTGGTCTAAGCATTAAGGCCCTACCAATGGATAACATCTGCTGCTGCCCACCACTAAGGAAAGTAGCTTTTTGATTTCTTTTTTCTTTTAGTATTGGAAAATAATTATAAATTTCTTTTATTCTTTTTTGTACTAGGTTTTTATCTTCAATAATAAAAGCCCCCATTTCTAAATTCTCCTCAACTGTCATTGTTGAGAAGATTCTTCTTCCTTGAGGGACATAGGAAATCCCTTGTCTCACTGTTTCATTAGGGCTTTTATTTGTTATGTCCTTATTTTTAAATAAGATTTTTCCTTTATCTAGCTTTAATAATCCAAAAATACATTTTAATGTTGTTGATTTTCCTGAACCATTGGGACCAATTAAAGCTAGTAAATCTCCTTCTTTAGCAAGTAGATTAATACCTTTCAAAATCTTTAGATTTCCATACCCTGCCTCTAAATGTTTTATTTCTAGCATCATAACTTTACCTTTTTGCCTAGATAAGCTTGTAAAACTTTAGGATTTTTTTGAACTTGTTTTGGAGTTCCTATAGCAATTTCTTTTCCATAATCCATAACAATAACTTTATCAGCTAAGTCCATAACAAATTTCATATCATGCTCAATAAATAATATTGTCTTTCCTTCTTTTTTTAATCTTAGTAAGAGTTCCTTTATTTTTTCTCTCATTATAGGACTAACACCTGCAACAGGCTCGTCTAGAAGCAATAAATCTGCTTCTGTTGCTAATGCTCTTGCTATTTCAAGCAATTTCTGTTGTCCATAGCTAAGATTACAAGCATGAGAATTTTTCTTATTTTCCAGACCCACAAATTTCAGAAATTCTAAACACCTTTCTCTGTTAGTTTGTTCTTCATGCTTTATGTACCTAGTTCTTAGAATTGTGCTTAAAATTTTTTCTCCTTCTTGGTGTTTAGCCAACAATAAATTTTCCATTGCTGTTAATTTTGGAAATAATCTTATCAACTGAAATGTTCTAGTGATCCCTAATCTTGCAATTTGATATGAAGATAGATCAATTATTGGCTCTCCTTTAAAATGAATATCACCTTTATCCGGCCTTACTAAACCAGTAACCAAGTTAAAGACTGTTGTTTTACCTGCTCCATTTGGGCCAATTAAAGCAACAATTTGATTTTGATCAACTATAAAATTACAATCATGTACTGCCCTAATCCCCCTGAAATGCTTTTGAAGGTTTTTAACTTTTAATAACATTTTAGCTCTCCTTTTCTACAGGAATCTCACCTAAAATACCTTGCGGTCTTTTTATAAGCAAATAAATTAGTAAACCTGCGTATATCATCTGCCTTAAAGCTCCAATAGCAAAGCTTGGCAATGGTAAAAATCTTAATGGTTCTGGTAATAAAACTAAAATAACTGCTCCAATTATTGAACCCTCAACAGAAGCTAGTCCACCAACTAAAACCATGGAAATTATCAGTATCGATTCTAAAATTGTAAAGCTTGAGGGATCAATGTAAGTAATGTAGTGTGCATACAAACCTCCTGCAATACCTGCAAAAACAGCTGAAATAACTAAAGCATGTATTTTGTACTTAATTATATTTTTTCCTAAACTAGAAACAACTAATTCGTCTTCTCTTATAGCTTTTAATAATCTTCCAAAAGGGGCATTAGTAATATGTTTAATGAATATGTAAGTTATTAAGACAAATATCCCAACTAGGATTAAATAAGAAAAACCAGAAAATGTAATGCCAAATAAAATTGGCTTTGGAATTCCTGGTAAGCCAAGAGGGCCCCTTGTTAAGGAAATCCAATTCCTAAAAATATTTTCAATAATTATTGCAAACCCTAAAGTAGCTATTGCAAGATAATCTCCTTTTAATTTTACAGATGGTATTGCTAACAGTAAACCAAAAAAACTTGCTACTAACCCGCCACTTAATAAACCAATCCAAAAAGGAACTCCAAAATTTAATACAAGTAAAGCTGAGGTATAAGCACCAATTCCATAAAAGGCAACATGGCCTATGTTTAATAAACCAGTAAAACCCATAGCTAAATTTAGGCTTATAGATAATATTATGTAAATTCCAATCAGAATCAATAAATGGATTATATAAGATTCTAAGGCCATTTAACCTGAAGCCTCCTCTCTTGTTTTAACACCAAATAATCCTTTTGGTCTAAATAATAAAAATAAGATTAATATTACGAAAGCAATTGCATCTTTATAGCCACTTGGCAAGAACCATATTCCTATGTTCTCAATAATACCTATTAAAAATCCTCCAACTAAAGCAGCTGGAACATTTCCTATGCCACCAATAATACTCGCAGTTAAACCCTTTAATATAACACTAAGGCCCATAGTATGCTCAGGATTTTGCTCTAAGGCAACTAAAATTCCTGCTATTCCTGTCAATAAACTAGAAATAACAAAAGTTATTGCTATAGTTTTTTCAACATTTATTCCAAGAGTAGAAGCAATTTGCTTATCATCAGCAATTGCTCTCATTGCTTTTCCTAGTTTTGTGGTTTTCATAAACAACTGTAAAAGCAGAAATAAAACTAGTGAAATTACTATTAACAAAATTTGGGTTTTTGTTATTATTGCTCCAGATATTTCATAACCCCTAGTAATTGGCAAACCAAATGTTCTAACCTCGGCTCCAAAAATAAGCAAAATAAGGGCTGTGATAAAAAGAAATACACCAAAAGAGGCAAGAAATAATATAAAATTACTTGCATTTTTATTTCTTAATGGTTTGTAAACAATTTTATTTATTAAAATTGCTAATATAGAGACTATAATCAATGCAAGAATCAAAGAAACTAAAAAATTAAGGCCAAATAAAATATTAAATGCATAGGCAGAAAAAGCAGAAACAACAAATAAAGCTCCTGGACTTAAATCCATAAATTTAATAATATTATAAATTAAAGAAAAACTAGAAGCCATTAAAGCATAAATTGCTCCTGCTATTATTCCATTAACTAACAACTGTAAAAGTACCATTATAATTAATTAAAAAAAGTGAAAATAAAAATTTATTGTTTATATTCATTCACTTTCCCATCCTTAACAACCTTTAAAACATAATTGAATAAAGGATCTCCATTTGGGTCTAATGTCAATAGACCAGCTGTTCCTTTTCTATTTTTAATTGAATAAAGGTGGGTTTTTATGCAATCTGCCTTAACTTCTCCACAACTTTCTATTGCTTCTTTAAGAATATAAACTGCATCATAGGTTGTAGCTAAGTAAACAGGTGGCAATGCCCCAGCTAATTCTCCATATCTTGCTGTTAATTTATCTAAAAATTCTTTTGATATGGGATCATCTGGATTAAATAGGGGTTCAGCAAGAATAGCCCCATCAATTTCATTTTTGTATTGTTCTAGCACATCCTTTCCAGCAGCTATTTCATTAGTATATAATGGTCCTTCATACCCCAATTCCTTTAATTGCTTTAAAACTAAACCGAATTTTGCTGGAGTTTGAGGAACTATATAAACAGCATCTGGTTTTGCATTTATTATTTTAGTTATCTGGGTTTTAAAGTCGCTTGCGTCTGAACTAAAAGACTCATCAGTAGATATTACCCCTCCTAATGATTTAAATTTATTTTTAAATACTCTGGAAACAGCTTGTGCATAATCTGTTACCTCTGATAACACCCCTACTTTAACATATCCTTGTTCAATAGCTGACTCTGCTATTTTACTTCCAGAAGAAGCGTCAGAAGGAAAGTTTCTAAATACATAATCACCAGCATTAGTGATATCTGGGCTACCAGAGCCTGGAGAGAATAATATTACTTTACTAGATTCTGCTATTGGTGCAGCACCCAATGTCTCTCCACTACATAGTCCTCCAAGAATCACTTTTACTCCATCAACATTTATTAATTTCTGTGCAGCTGATGAGGCTTCTTTTCCTGTGCATTTTCCATCTTCAAATATGATTTTTATCTGCTTTCCAAGGATTCCACCTTGTGAGTTAATTTCTTCAATAGCTAAAATAGCTGACTTTTGCAATGGCAATCCATAAGCAGCAGCATCCCCAGAAAGAGGCATTATAGAACCTATTTTAATTTCTCCAGTATCTCTAGACTTAAATATTAAAACTGCTGCAAGGATTATTATTGCTACTGCGACAATACCAATAATCCCCTTTGTTGTTTTTGTAGCCATTCTTTAAACCCCCATTTTTATCTTCTTTGTAGTGTTTATCATATTATTATGTTGATTATATTGTTAAATAAATTAATAAATGGTGGTAAGTATAATCCCCTTTTTAAATATTTACTTTTTCAGTAGTATCGCATTACTGTTTTTTCTTTGGTTTATTCTTCCTATAGAAATAATATATCAGTAAAATAAAAAGAATAAGCAATAACCCGCCAAATATATTCCCTACATTTGAACCAATTAATTTTCTCTGCCACTCATAAAAAAGGAATTTTCCACCTAGCATATTATAAGCATTGAATTTCCATGTTCCACCATAGATAGAAACTATAATGCCCATAGCAACTAATAATGACCCTCCGATTAGGTTACTGGTGTTAAAAGTAAATTTTCCAAGGTAGAATGTCTTGCCATGAACCCATTTTTTATTGCCTAAATTATATTTATCATATAGCCCAGCAATAACAAATAAAGGTACTAATAACCCAATCCCATAAAAGAAAAATAATAGACTGGCATAAAAGAAATTATGCAAATAAGTAGCCATTACTATTATTCCGACAAGTATTGGTCCTAAGCAAGCTGACCATCCTATAACAAAAAATGCTCCTAGCAGATATATTCCTAAATAATCGTGCCTAAATTGCCTATGCTTTATGAATGGTTTTATAAAAGATGAGAAACCTTTACCAAAAAACATCATTATACCAAGTAACATTAGCAATAAACCTGATACTTTAGCTAAGAAAGCATTTCCTTCCTGAAGGAATAAAAAAGATTTTCCTATATAAGAAGCAATAATCCCTAATATAATAAAAACTGTCATAAAGCCTGCTGAAAAAGCAAGCATAGCTTTCATTATATCCCTTTTTTCCTTAAAAGTAAAGGCAAAGAAAGCAGGTAATGTAGTAGCTGTGCATGGGCTTAAAAGACTAATAAAGCCTGCTAAAAAGGCTATAAGAAAGGATATATTCCTTACATAAGACTCTGCTTCTTTCTGATTTGACTCTATTGCACTTTGCAGGCTTTTTGGTAACTTAGGTAACTCTTGAGAAAGGCTTATAGGGATTATTAGGCTAGCTACAATAGTTATTAACAAAAAGGCTAAAAATAGTTTAGTTTTATGCATCTTAACCAATAGTATCTTTTATAGGGGCATTATATCTTTGTACGAGCCTGTGGGACTTCATGGAGCAAATACAATGGATATTACATCTCCGTCTTTCCATACATAATCTGCATATTGCTCATTTGCAATCCCATTAACAGCCATCTTTAATTTTCCACTTTTGCCATCTGAACAAAGGTCGTTATTGCAATACCCATCAAAACATTTGCTAGTAAATCTTACTCCTAATTGATCAAAAATGCCTCCAACTCTAAGCTTTTCAGGCTCCAGAAGTTCTGTCCCACTTTCATCAATTTTCACTAAAGCATGAAAATGCAGCCTATCATTTTCTTTATGAGTATGCTGATTTTCCAAATCTCCTGCTTCAAGCGGAAGATGATAAGGTTTACCACAAACACTCATTGCCAATTGCGTGTGCCAGTGGACAGCTAAATTACATCCATCTTGGCCACATACAATAAACCCTCTTTCAGCTCCTGATTGATAGAAATAAGAAACACTGTATCCTAGTAGCAAAGCTAAAACACCAATCCCTATACCATAAATAATTGGAGCAATTCTAAACTTTTTAATAATTTTATCATCTTTATTTTTTCTGTTTTTTCTTTTTGATTTCTTACTGCAAAAAAGTGTTGAAAGTGATGCATACATACCAAAAGCTAAGCTTGCAATAGCAATAAAAATTGATCCAATAATAGAATATTCTGCTCGTTTATCCTTTACGTTAATTTCAAAAGTAGGTGTTAAGCTATCTTGGTCATCAAGCCTTAACAAGAATTTGGAAAAATATCTTCCTGCAAAACTTGGTTTCCAGCTAAATGCGTATACTCCTTTTTGCACCTCAGAAATTGCTGCGTAATATATTGGCTTTCGTGTTTTGAAATCAAGCACTGAGCCTTGAACATCAATGCCAGTTGCCAACTTGCCATCAGGAGCTATAACGTGTACTGCAAATGACAGTTCCTTACCAACATAAAATCTCGTGTCTGAAGGTATAAATGTGATATCATATCCTTCAATGTGGAGGCTCTCGCCTTCTACTCCTTCAGGCAAAGAAGAATCTTCTACATGAGAAGTTGTAGTAGTCAGATTAAAAATACTCGCTAGGACTGTAATCATCAACAAAAAATATATTTTCCTATTGTTCTCTAGCATTTTTACAGGGTCCTTGATATTTTACACATGTCTCTTTAAATCATTACATACAAATCCTTATTCTACGAAATAGAGTCATTCACAAAAAAATCCCTAAAAATTTTCTTGGCTTAGTAAATTATAGTATATTATTTTAAGACTTTATTTTACAATTTTAGTTTATAACTATGCTCCCCTTCATATCAGCATGTCCAGCACCACAATATACTGTGCATATCATTGTATTGAATGTTCCTGTTTTATCTGCAATAAATTCTATAACCTTTGTCTCGTTAGGGGGCAATCTTACACTATCAACGCCAAAATCAGGAATACCTATGCCGTGAGTTACATCAATACTTGTAACCTTAAGCCTTACTTTATCACCTTTATTTACTTCAATAACATTTGGGATAAATTCCCACTGTTTTGCTATAACATCAAACTCCTTAAGGTTCCCATTTTGAAATTCTTCTACTGTAGTTTTACCACCATTTTGGCTCTCTTGTGTTTTAGCACAGCCTGCTAGGATAAACAGAACTAATACTGTTAGTGTAGTGATGAAGTAAAAAATACTTTTCTTTGTCATTGTACTTTTAAGTTTGATTTACAATTGGTTTTAATTTATACCCGATTGGAAACATAATAATTCTTATTGATCCTTTGATGAAAAAATCTCGTATATCTGGATCATGGAGTGCATCAGTCAAAACAGATTCTGGGTTGGACCCACTTTCAACTTGACTTGCGTAATGTCTAATTCTGCTATCTAACGGCACATCTAATAAACCGAGAGGCAAATTTCCAATAGCACCACCTGAAGCTATGTAATCGCAGAGATAAGCTTTTATTGGAGGAGTCTTAATTTCAGATGTAGGTATACCAAGCATTTCATGAACGCCTAACCTTTGCAACTCACGAATGGCTAATTGTTTTCTCTTTTTTATTGGTTTTACAATAATCTGATAACCTAAAAGATAAGATGGAATAATAACTAGAGATATTGCAGCACCTATTGCTGAAACTATCTCCTTTTTATGTTGACTAATATATGACACACCTTGATTATATAAATCCATAAGACTTCCCAAATCGGTCATTTTACTTGCCCTTTTTACTCAAGATAAAGCCTATGAAATATCTAATCCTTATTGTGCCTGAGGCTGAGGCTCAATAATCTGGTCAGTCTGAAGATCGTGGTAAATTCCCATAACAGAAGGTGCCCTGAAAGTATATACAGTTTCATTTGTATCTGGATCCTTATCTACTGTTCCAACCTGGTTCCAGATTTGGATTACTTGTGGATATGCCTCAAGGTCATTTGACATGAACATTGTTGGCACTTTAGTAATATTATATTCTTCTAGCAATTCTTTCCCATTTTTGGTAGCTATATCATAGGTGCTTTCATGCCCTAAAACAACCCCGAGATTTCCAAGAATTTGTTTGTGAAGACTTATATCATAACATTTTGTGCAGTTTTTATCTGTAATAAATACAACTCCTACCAGTCCAGTAACTTTTTCTTTCTCAGGATCATAGTAAGGAGCATTTATATTTCTAAAGACATATTTACCATCTGATTCAACTGTACCCACATTCTGCCAATTGCTCTTTACTATCTCATACTCTCCAATCTCATTAGTAAATACAATTGACGGAACTTTCTTGAGGTCATATCTTTTAATTATTTCCTTTCCTTCATTTGAATCTGAATCATAAGAAATCTCTTTACCAAAGAAAATTCCACTTCTCTTTAATTGATTTAGAAGCTGTGAGAGGTCAGTACATTTATCACAATCCTTTTTATAAATTAATGAAGACTCAACAATTCCTTTTATCTTACCGCTTTGTACGTCAATATAAGGTGGAAGAATCTGAGTTAACACATAAGCATCTGATTTTTTCTCTAGCAACTGAGCAAGAGCTGCTACTTTATCAAGCTCGCCTGTTACAATTAGTGTAGGCACTCTAGTAATTCCATATTTTGCAATTAATTCTTTTGCATCTCTATCATTAACAGTATATTCCTCTTCTTTTATTAGCTTAACCTTATTTTCTTTTATAAGACTAATTATTGACTCAATGTTAAAGCACTCTTTGCAATTACTGGCTTTTATGATTGTTAACTTTATATTAGCTGGCTTTAATGCCTCTTCTAAAATTTTCTGAGCGTTATTTATTTTATTCTGTGTAAGAAATAATATTCCAACATTAACTAATAGAATTAAAGTAAGGCCTATTATAAGAATATCCCTCAGTTTTTCCCAGTTAGGGCCAGATTTGGAATATTCTACTTTAGCGGTATCTTTACCAGTATCTTTTACTAGTTTACTCACTTTAGGTGTTTGCTTTTGCTTTTCCTCTTTATATGCCTGTTTATGCTTTCCCTCTACTTTGAGAGGTTTTTCTTGAATTATGTTGCCTTTCTGTATCTTACGCTTTTTTTCCATTATATCACAATACAATTATTTTTATTATTACTATACTTTGCAACGAGGTGTTTCAGTGGTGCTTGTCTGTCCGCCCATTAATGTTACATCATGGATTGGCGGACTTTTGGCATAGCCTCGTAGTTCGAGGCTCGTTTGCTAATTGTTATAAATAAAAACTACTTTTAGTGAATCATTTGCAGATTATTTTATTTAAAATTAAAACAATCTTAAGTTAAGGACATGAGCCAATTTGTTGGTAAATATTATAAACTTGGATATTAATAACCTAAAAACTGGTAATACTACACCCGCTCAATTGTGCAAGCCTATCAAAACTCTGCACTCTCTCATATTTTTGCCCGTTTATAACCCACGTAGGAGTTAATTTAATATCCTGTCCTTCCCTGTAATCCTTATAGTTGATGTATTTAAATGAGTTTCCAAACATTGCAGCTTGCTCCTTTGTATAGCTGCACCAGTCAATTGCACCGTACATTATTGCTCCTTTTTCAGTTAAACATTTAGCTAAGTTGTCATAAATACCATACTTAAACTTTGATGCATAAATGCCATACCCTAAACCACTAAATATAACTATTACTCCTATAATTGTACTTATAAAATATAATTTTGTTCTTTTTCTTTTGCTCTGCTGAGCTTTTAGAATGTCATCATCTACTCTTTTTCTTACTGCCTCTGCATGTTCCCTTTGCTTTTGCAAATGTAATTCATGCCTTTCTTTTTTAGAAAGATTTTCCATTTTTCTATATCTGTTCTTATTCAATTACGCAGACTCTGCATTATATGTTAAGAGTTGTTCTGCTGTGCTTGTGTCTACTGCTGGAGCAGTTACTCCACATCCGCCGCCTATTACTCCTTGCCCCTGCTGCTGGCCTTGGTATGCTGCGTAACCTGAAGGCTGGCTCTTTGTGCACCCTATTAATAACAATAAAGAAGTTCCTATTATTGCTATTATTAACAAAATACTTTTAGTGCTCATTTTTCAAAAACCCCCTTTCCATCTAAATTTTTTTATATAATTGTATTTACACAATAATTTATACTAAATTATATGTTATCTGCTTATCTTAAAGTATTAATTAATTTTATATTCTATTTACAGTCTAAGTTAAAAATATTGATTTATTATTAAAGCTTTGCTAAAATATACCTAACAAAGATAGCTAACAGCCCCCTACCATACTTGGAAGGTTCTGTATGCTCTTGGGCACTTGTCCCTGTGCATTTCCACCCTGGCCTTGGCTTACCACATTCTGCGAGCTGCTGCCTATTGTTGTTATTGCGCCGCTACCAATTTTACTTTTTAGGCTAACTAACTGCACAGCTTGGACTAATGTTACAAGTACCAAGACTACCAATACAATCACTATCACAGTATTCTTATTCATATTAACAACCTCCTACCATACTAGGCAACTGGCCTATGCTTGATATATCCCCAGTGCTTAACTTACTCAGTAGATCCCTATCATTTAAATTTGTAGCTGTTAGTTCCATCTTATTGCTAAGTAGAGCAGTAGCTTTTTCTACCATGTTTCTTGGGTAATATAAAGATTTCCATCTAATTAATTCTAAAAGTATTTCTTCATCTGTGTATGTATCTGGATAATTCCTAATGAAATATTTTGCTAGCCCTCTAAAAGATGCTGCATGTGAGCATCCGCATAAATCTCTTCCATTATGATCTGTCACTGCTGGAGCTGAGCAGCAGAACTCACATGATATTTTTGAAGTAACATCAATATACCTTTGTTTTTCTTCTGCGGTTAAGGTTTTGGTTGGTATAGAATAGTCAAGATTTGCTAGCACATTCAAGCTATTTACTGGATCGTCATAGCTAACACCGATCTCAGGGCCCCATTTTGGAGTTCCTGTTGGGATTAAAGCATTAATTGCATCTTGTACATCATCACCTGTTCTTGCTGCTTTTAAAGCAAGCTCTCCTGTTGAACTCTTAATAGTTAATTTATCAGCAGATTTACCTGTTGATCTTCCAAATCCAGAAATAGAGCTAGATAACTTACCGATTGATAAAGTTGAAGGTCCTTGACCTAAATTAATACTAGATATCTGATACCAATTAAAAAGAATAAGCAGTACAACCACGCCTATAATATACAACCCGTATTTCTCAACTGGATTACTGCTCTTCATTAACTCCCCTCGTAATGTAAACCTTTATTCGATTAAAAAATAAATCCTAATTGAAAATTAACCAATAGTTAATCATCTTAGGAAACATTTACAAGTATTGTAAAGCATTAAGTATATAAAGTTTTCGATTTGTGGTTCTGGTGCATAGAAGGTTCGTTTACTTATATATCTATTTATTGGTGCGATATGGTTGGTTTTTATCCTTTTAATGTGGATATATTCCAAACCTTTGGTCTAAATTTAACACTACCCTCTGCTACAGCTTGGTCAAATCTATGGTTTGATGGAGATTCGGTTACTCTTTGGTTTGCCTTAGTTATGGATTCGGCTCTAAAAATAAATTTTTTACCAAATCTTCCCAATAGAACCCATTCATCACCACCTATATCTGTAGTTGGTATATTAATATTCCCCATTTTAATATTCACTTATCTTATTTTCCTTCTCAAGTTTCTCCATAATTCTTTCTATTTGTTCAGAGGGTATTGGTATTGTTCTAATCAAATCAACCATACTTATCCTTATTTTTCCGATACTTTTCAACTTAAGAAGTTGTTCTTTTATTATTTCTTCAGCTTGCTCATCTGATAAATTAGTTATTAGTTGTTTATCACTTAAAACTTTTCCTTCAAGAGCTTCTACTTTTCTTTGCAATTCTCTAATAAATCCGTACAAAACGACATCTTTTCTATCCTCAAAGTCAAGAGCAATCTCTATCGTTATATCCTCATAAGGAACTTTAATCTTTAATTTCCCATCTTCTCCAGTGAATTTCGATAGTTTGTGCATTACTCCATCTCTTCCAATAACTCAATAAATTTTTGAGAGGTAGTTGTATCTTGAGTACTGATATGGAGAATCTTCTTTGCAATCTCCTCTTTATTTTCATGATTTAATACAATTGGATATGGAACTTCTTTTTTACTATCTTTTTCACTAACAATAAAGACTATACTAATAGGTTCTATATGTAGATTCCTCTCTTTTAGTTTTTTCAAAAATTTATCTACGAGAAAATCTTTAATGCTGATGCCCTCAAAATATACAATGTTCTTCTTTTTAATTATCTTAGGCATCACAATCACCACTATGCTTAAACATATACTTGAAACTATATAAATATTACTACTATAGGTGATATATAAAGTTTTATCAATCTTGTGAAGTTGCCTTACACTATACTTACAAAGTTTTACATCCACTTATGCCTTATCCACAATTAACAAAAGAAGAATCAGATAAAGCACATGAAGATAACGCTATATGGAAGAAGAAGGCTGTATATTGGCACAATGCCATTCCTATTTTTAATTATGATATCAGGCACTCCTTAACTAATGATGTTCAATTAGTAACCAATATTAAGCAATTAGAACTTAATGAAAAACTATATGCAGGAATTCAATGGAATAATTGGATTAATATTATTGTTTCTGCCATAAATCTATTCTTGCTTATAGTTAATATTGTCTTGCTTGTTAAGGGATAGTTTCAATAATTCCATCCACCTATTACCTCTAAGCCAACAGCATTAATTCCACTCTTTAAAAATGGCGTGGTTCCTATTGCCGAATGCGGTCCTATAAAATTGTAGTAATTGATTAGGGCATTAGTCATAAGCCCAGCATTTTCTTTATCAGATAAACCACGCATTGTTTTTATTCTATCCCTTATTGTTCCATTGAGTCTCTCAATGTTATTGTTATTGATTCTTTTATCTCTTATAGATTTTAATCTTACATGTGTTGTTTTCGGTAGTTCTTTTTGGACACTCCTAGAATAAGAATGGCATCCATCTGTGACCATTGCGAAAGGTTGGCATTGTGTTAGTTCCTTTGCCTCTCTAAAAAGCTTTGTACTATCTCTGATTCATCTTCTATTGGTTACTTGATTAGCAATTAAGAATCTAGTTTCTTCATCCATTAAATTCCAGAGCCAGATCCATTTACCACCAGCTTGGATTTTCTTCATTACATTTGTACGAACTTGTCAGTAAGAAATCTGGAGCTATTATAACTACAGCAAGCCCTGCTAGTGTTGCTAAAGAAATCAATGTTTTTCTTGCTACTGATTTTACCTTTTGTTCAAGTGAACTTCTCATTCTTCCCATGTGTATTTCCATAATCTTCTATTTCTTGCAATATCATCAGAAAAACATGCTTTGATATTTAAATCCTTCGTTTTATTGCCTTTTCATAGTAGTAACAATCCTTCTT
>CAZBGH010000015.1:0-14875 GCA_964491335.1 uncultured Methanosarcinales archaeon
ATCTCTTGCAAATTAGTAGCTTCGTGCTCTTTTATGTTATCCAATAAAGAACGAATTGAATTAATACTGCTTTTTAGCTCATTTATGGAATTATTGGTAGTTTGCTCATTATTTAAATCACTTTTGAGTTTTAGAGTAAACTCATTAGATATAATTGCAAGCTGATCATTAATTGCTAAGAAATAAGACTCTATATGCTTAACTTCTGTTGATACCTGCTGTATTTGTGAGCTGCTAGAAGTAATATCTTCCTTAACCCTTTGAAAACTCTGCCTTAGATTCTGCTTAAGCCTTTCTAATTCAATAGTTAGCTCACCAACCCCCATAAATACCTAAAATTTTATATCTAATATAAATAGTTTTATATTTTGCAATGAGTCGTAAGGTGTATGCCAGGTCCACCAATAAAAAACTTTAAATTAAATAATCTGCATTAAAACACTACCAAAATTTATTTTAATTATTATATATTAGCAAAAGGATCAATAAAATTTGCTTTAATAATATATTTTGCATACTAGTGACTTTGTGTCTGCCATTAGTCCATTAATAGAAAGATAATATAATAATTTGCATCACGACGCTCACTTCGTGAGTTGTGCGATTAGTCAGCTAATCCATGATGTAACATTAATGAAGCGGACATGGAGACAAGGTAAACAAACGATGCAAAGAAAATTAAAAACAAATTAGTTATTTAAGGATTAGTCATTTAATAATATTGCTATGCTTTAACTTTAGGGTTCCATGATTGATATGTAAAAAGGTTAAAATGCTTATAAGAATTAATAATAAGAAAATAGAAGCTGATATATGTAAGTCACTCCTTTCAAAGGCTATTGGATTTATGTTTTCATTTAAACCAAGAAATTTGTTATTCATCTTTGACAAAGAAACTGTCCATTCTCTGCATATGTTCTTTGTGTTTTTTCCTATAGATGTTGTATTTCTGGAAAAAAATAAGAAGATTGTAGAGATAAAAGAAGATTTTATGCCTTTTACATTCTATAAACCTATAAATAAGGCTATGTATATACTTGAGATGGCAAGGGGAAGTGTTAAAAGATATGGAATTAAACATAATGTGAAAATTGAATTTAAGATAAATGATTAAATTTAACATAAAAGCAACATTTAAATAAATAAGGATTAATTTCAAGACTTTGTGGGGATGTAATATAACCTGGCTATTATGGCCGGCTCCAGTTCATGGAAATATGAGCTTAAGCGATGAATAGAAGATACCGGTTGATCTGGGACTGCTTTATGCAGCAGAAATTCAAAGCAGAATAAGTTAAGGTTTGTTCTGGGAATCTCCCAGCATCCCCACTTATTTTTTAGAATTAAATTGACTTCCTAACTATCAACGTGATATTATTCGTTTGGGTTGTTCCACCTTTTCCATCATCTGCTATAAAAACAATGCTTGAGGTGCCATAGAAACCTCTATTAGGGCTTAAAATAGCTATTCCATGGCTATTGATATCTGCAGTAACATTTTCACCTACTAAACTGCTGAAATATAGTTCATCAT
Source organism: uncultured Methanosarcinales archaeon (assembly GCA_964491335.1). Taxonomy (GTDB): domain Archaea; phylum Nanobdellota; class Nanobdellia; order Woesearchaeales; family JACPIF01; genus JACPIF01. The sequence continues at coordinate 1,535 of CAZBGH010000015.1, forward strand.
TGTCTGGATCATAGAAATACTCAGTTAAATTAACTATTAGTTGCTTGTCTTGGTCCATGATAAGCGCTGGGATTTTTGTAGTATTGGCTATAACTGGCTCTTCATATGCTTCTGCTTCTTTATACTCTTTTAATTCTAATGATTGATTTGGAATAAAGGTTGTGATAGAATAAGGGAACTTAAAGAAGAATAAGGCTAAGATAAGCAATACCAGTATGCCTATGCTTGCAAAAAGGGGGATATTTGGATGTATTTTTTCTTCTTTATCTTTTTTTGGTCTTTCTTCTATTGCTATTGACTCTTTTAGCTCTTCTTTTATTTCTGGCTTAAGCTTCTTAACAACTTTTTGCTTTATTTTATGTTGTTTTATTTCCTCCAGTTTCTTAAATTCTGTATATTGCCTTATTAAGAAAATTAGTATAACAACAATTAATAGAAAAAGAATAATAACCCACAAATATTTGAAAAATAGCTCTAATGGAGCTTTAACAGTGGAATAAAACTTACCTATATAAAATGCAATTCTATCAGAAAAAGACCTTCCAGTAAGTTTGATACTAAACTCTTTTGAATAAAGGTTGCCTGTTGATAGAGCTTTAACCTTTATCTTTATATTGTAAGTTTTACTTTTAATGCTTTCATTTGGGTCAATAATAACTATGAAAGTTTTGCTTTGTTTTGGATCAAGAAATATCTCTGTTTCTGAAAGTTTAACCCACTCTAGAGCTGAAATATTTATAGAATACCTTTCCTTCCTATTGCCTTGATTAGTAACATAAAACTCTCTCTCAGTCTTTGTATAATTTACTGTAAATGAATCACTAATATTAATTAATGGTGTTACGCAGTAAATTGTGTTAAACTCAATATCTATATATCTCTTAAATTTTCCTTTTTCAGAAGTAAATATTAAAGTTGAGTTTGAAACTGTTTTATCATACTGCTGTACTGTGACATATAGAGGTAAGATTACTGATTTGGCAGAATCCAATGAAAAATAATCAACTTTTAATAAGGCATTTTTGGGAATGTTAGGAATAAGCCTTACATTAAACTCTTTTGTAAATGCTGCATTATTAGTGATTTTTATCGGAAGTACTTTACTTTCATTTTCGCATAAGGTATATGGGCCTTGATGTATTATAAAGCTGTCACTTGTAAAGTTTTCTAAATCATTTATAAGCTCGCCTGCCTCAAGATCATAAGAATAACATGGAAGAATATCGTAAATTAATGGATAAACTACTTCTAATTTCTCTGTCTTTATTATGAAACTAAATTTCTTAGTGCCATATATCTCACAGGGAGCTTGTATAATAAGCTTAAAACTAGTTTCTTGCCCTGGTTGCATAGTAAATTTTGATGGTATTGTAGATTTCGCATAACTTCCTACATCTCCTTTTATTCCAAGGTCATATGTTTCAATAAAATTACCAGTATTCTTTAAATAAAAGTTATAAGTAACCGGTTGGCATGGACAGCTTTTCTGAGAATTATTATCAGTATAAGATTTAATAGCCTGCTGATACTGTGCACCTTCTACAGAAATGGACCCTAGAGGTAATTCTTCTAGTGCAGAGATATTTTGTAAAAAAATGGGAATTATAAATAGCAATAATACTGAAATAACTATGCAAATTGCTCTCTTTTTTAGGTTACTCATCAAACCACACCATATTAGATACTGGCTTACACTAACTTATCTTAACTTAACCTATAATTATACCAAAACTATACCAACATTATACCAAAAAGTGCCAAAAACTGTTTTGAGTGCTAGAGCATTAAAGTAGGAAAAATTTACTTAAATTATAGCAAAAGTAATTTATCTACGAAAATTTAGTTTGTTCTATAGTAAGCCACAAAAATAAATAGGTTTAGTTGTGGCTTCCTAAATAGTCAACAACAAACAATGCATAAATACTAATTACTTTGTTGGTTGACTATAATACAGCAAAAGTAGTAAACTTTCGTAAAAATATTTATTTTGTTCTCATTTCATTCTCTATGGTTAAAATAATTAGTAGTAACTCTCTGTACTTGTTATTTTTTCCTCTTGCCTTTCTCCTTTTTCACCCTTATTTTTACTATACATCATCACAGCATACAATATAGCTATTGCTGTAAATAGAAGAACTGTAATTACCACAAACCACTCAATTATTTTCCTAATATCTGTCACGTATTGCTTGTATTGCCCATTTTTCTCTATCATAACTTTAAAGGGAATTTCCCTTAATGCCTCACTACCTGATTTTACAATAATCTTGAATATTTTTTCTCCAAAAGCCTCGCTACTCAAGGTTATAACCACATCCAATGTTCTGCTCTGCCCAGGCTCTATTACCAAAGTATTAGTAGGAGATATATGATAAGTACCAAAATCCCCTATTCCGATTCCATCAACTAATAAAGTAAAAGCCCTAGCACTATTCCCTTTATTTGTTATTAATACCGGATAAACCACAGAAGTCTGTTTTTGATTTATTATCTGCAAAGTTTCTGCAATATCTACCATATATTGCACATCTTCCTCTGCTTTATGCTGTACTTGCTCTCTGCCTATTACATTTATCTTAACGCTCTTTGAATCTGTATCATCTCTATTAAGCAGGATTACTTCTGATTTTACAGTATATGCCCCCATCTCTGTACCATCAGGGATCTTTAAAAACATTTCCTTAGTTAATTTTGACTCACCGCTATCTATCTCATCAATAAAGTCTGTTGCGCTAATACCTAGCTCTTGAATAGTTACCTTTGCATTGACATCCTGAATTGGAACTACTCCAATATTTTTTAAATTTAATCTGGTTATAAGATATTTCCCTGCTTGTACCTCTACCATTGGGCTTAATGAAAAGCTATTTATAATAACTGGAAATAGTGGAAATTTCTTCTGGCTTATTTTCAATTCATATAATTTTTCTTGTGAATCACCTTCAGAATCTGTAACCATTAATTTAAGCTCAAAGTTACCTTGCTCAAATTTATCTATTAGAGGCAGCTCAAGAGTTTTTACAATCCTTTCCTCTTCAGTTAGATCAAAAGTCTGTGTTGTATCTGCAACCACATCACCATTCTCAAAAGACAGAACAGCATCGATACGCGCATTTTTAACATTCTCAATGGAGATTAAACTTACCCTTAAGTCAAGCTCCTTTTGCTTGCTCCTAATCATAACAAAATTATTCTCATTTTCTGTAAGAATCTTATTTTCAATCTCTACATTCTCTATAGATAAATCCAAATCTCTCTTAATTATCCCTTCATCCTCCATTACAATCCCATATAATTGCTGTATTGACTTTCCTTCTGCATCTATAATTTTTATTGTTAACTCAAATGAACCACTTTTCTTAAGCCTGTCCAGTAACTCTAATCTTAACAGTACTGAAGAGCTTAAATCTGCGCTTAAGTCAAAGTTTGAAGAAGCATCTGCAACAACATTACTGCTCCTTAGATCTTTTAATATTGCCTCTACATGAGTATCCTCTAAATCTTCTAAATTTGTAAATTCAACTAAGACATCAAAACTATCGCTTTCATTAATAAAATTTGTTTTTGAGGTTGCTACTGCTTGAGCATTTACTATTACCCTATCAATTGAGACATCAATCGGTCTATCTAAGATTACTTGCTTAGTTTTAATGCCATACTCTTTTTGTTGGGACTTACTTTTAAAGTCAGTAACTTTTATTGTCAAGTCATATTCTGTTTCTCTGTTAAGGCTATCCAATAAAGCAAATGTTAGGTTTACTGTTGTACTCTGGTTTACAGCTAAGTCAAAGATGCCAGTTGAATCTGAAACTGAGTTCCCACTTTGCCTTCCTCTAATTATAGCCTCTACATGCCCCTTTTCTAGGCTTTCTACAGCAGTTAAGTCTGTTGTTAAAAAAAATATGTCTGTATCATTAATAAGATTTGTTCTACTCTCTGCAACAGCATTGCCATTAACCTTAACTCTATCTATAGAAACATTCAATGCTTGGGCATTGTCACTAAACAAAGCTGCTAAAATTAACATAAATGCTGTTAAAACAAAAATCTTTGCATTAATAAAGCTCATATATATGGGAATATTATTGGCATTTTTAAAGCTTTCTACTATGTTATTACTTTAAAATGAAGAAATAGTTATTATTTTATTATTTAAATATGAAGAGTGATGTAAAAGGTTGATAATTCAAAAATTAGTTTCATTGACGTACTTCATAGCTTCAGATTTAATTGCTTTTAATTCGCTTAGTAATATATTCTGTCTTTGTATTCCCCTTTGTATAGCATCTTGAACTCCTAGTTCTCTTTTTAGCTCATCCACTGCTTTTACATATTCATCAATTGAATCTCTTCTATTACCAATAGACTCAACAGCACTAATAGGGTCTTTTAAGCCTAATAATTGAAGAACACTATTAAACAGTTGATCAAATTTTTTCTTACTTACACCTTCTAACAAATGAGAATAAAATTCAAACTTCATGAATCTATAATACAGCTCATCTGATTTTGTATAAGGTCGAAATGTTAAATGTGCTTCAACTTCATCAATTAGTCCTCTTTCATGTGATGTAGAATCGTATCTCTCAGCCATTCACGAATTTCTTGCTTTATATCATCGTAATTAGCTTCTGGCTTTTTTAAAAAATCTGTTGCAAAGTCTTTAGCTTTATCTTCTGTGAGTAACTTCATTATTTTCATTGATGTTACGTCATGTGTATCTGGGGTTATACTATATAAAAAAGTTTCAAATTTATCCCATCTTGAATTTCTATCTTGGACAGCATGAAAACGTTCATGAGCTTTTCCTAATTCATAGGGGTTACCTAATAAGTATAATTCTACCTTACGGCTATTGGAGACAATAGCATAAGGAATTGTATTATTATAGCTATTATAACTTCTTTCTGGAGAGGCTAAGAAAGTTCCTATTTCAGGAATTTGCATTTCCGGTACCTTTATAGCCAGATTATCTGCAGTTCTACCAATAGTAGTCTGTGTTAAAACATATTGTTCTAGTTTTGAAAGAATTTCTTGCTGTTCATTTTGCGGTAATCTATCAAATTTCGTAAGATTAGTTTTAAGTATGTCTGGGATTTCAACAAGTGTTGCCTGAACAGAGTCTCTTTGTGATAAGTCTACAGAATATTGCCCAATAAATAGAGCAGAAGCTAAGCCTAGACCTAATACTGCAATCCCAATACACCCTGCTATATTTGAAAATCTTTTTGTTTTTGGCATATTATAATAAAAATTAATAGATACATTAAGATCTTAAGAATGCTAATTCTATTGAGCTTACTTCATAATATAACTGTATCTCCTACAAGTCAAAAGATAAATAAATATTTAAATCTTTCGTTTAGTAACTACTAAATAGTCAAAAATAATCAAAACAGAACGCCAAAGCCTCTTTTCTATTTATTAGGACTCCAAATTTATTGAATATAACTATTATTGAACTTAACTATTATTATAGGCTATAAAGATGCTTAACTTTAGGCTCTCTCAAATTAATAAGCCTTATAAATTCAGCTATTATACTTCTTAAGTATGATATCTATTATAGGTGCAGGACCAGCTGGAAGTTATGCTGCTTATCTGTTATCAAAAGATGACCAACAAGTAGAGGTGTTTGAAGAAAATTCTACAATAGGAGATCCTATACAATGCACAGGCATAGTCACATCTTCCATAATTAATATGCTTAAACTGAGCAATGAATTCATTGTTAACAGAATAAAGAAAGCAAGAATTTATGCCCCTGATAATAATTTCATTGAAGTTTCTTTAAATAATGAGAACATTATTCTGCATAGGAAGAAATTCGATCAGCATATAGCAAGCTTGGCAGGAGAAGAAGGCGTTAAATTTTATATAAATAATAGATTTTTAGATATTAAAGGAAATGAGATGCATATTAAAGATACTAAATCAAATACTATTAAAAAGGTTAAAACAGATATATTAATTGGAGCAGATGGCCCTAATTCTCAGGTTGCGAAAGCTACTGGCTTGTTTGGCAAGAGAGAGTTCTGGGTGGGGGCGCAGGCTGTAATTAAGTATAAGAATGATAATGCTATTGAGTTTTTTCCTTATGTTGGAACTATTGGCTGGATTTGTCCTGAGAACGAAGAAACAGTAAGAATTGGCATTTGTGCAAAATATAAAGTAAGTGAATGTTTCAATGCATTCCTGAAAGAGAAGGCGCCAGGTGCTAAAATACTTGAAAGGCAAGGGGGTTTAATCCCTATTTACAACCCTAAGATCAAGGCTCAAAAAGGGAATGTATATTTAATAGGGGATGCTGCAGGACATGTTAAAGCTACAACCTTAGGAGGCATTATACAAGGCATGCTTGCTGCAGAAGCTGCTAGAGATTCTATAATTAATGGAAAAGATTATAACAAGGAATGGAGGAAAAAACTGTCAAAAGATCTGTGGCTTGCGCTATTGATGAGGAAAGCTATGGACAAATTCTCTCACCAAGACTATGATTATTTAGTCAAACTATTTACTCAAGAAAAGACTAAAGAGATTTTAGAGAGATATGATAGAGATTATCCTTCCAGATTCATATTAAAGCTTTTATTTAGAGAGCCAAGACTGCTTTATTTTATGAAGATGCTGTTCTAAGACTCACTTAAATCATAGATTTTGAATCATAACCCTAGTGATTTGCACTAAAGATTGCATTTCTTTAAGAAAATTCCACCACAACAGGCGGTTCGACTGACAACTTTTCTCATTCCCCAACTAAACTATAAAGTCGAAAAGCTTGTCCTACTCGCCAAAAATTTCTGCGGATTTTAATGTCTTAGTGCCGAATCCTTGAAATCTTTGTCTCGCCGAGCAAAATACTCTTTACATTTTTGTTTTGGCGCGCCCCCCCGAAAAAATTTTTTCAATTAAGGAAAGAAAAATATTCTGCTTTGCTCTCCCGCTGACGCGGTACGCCGCCGCTCTCACCCCAAGCCGCGCTCCACATCTGGGCGATTCGCGAACAGCAAAATCTACTGTGAATTCCCTACCATCCTCGGGCTTGTGCCTCTGCTTTGATGACGCGAAAACTTTCCTTATCCTCTCCGCTACCCGCGTATGTTCGGAAACCCAGTGTTCGCAAAAATTCCATGAGATTTTTATCGCTCGTGCCGTAGTATTGGGTGTAGAAGTCAAGTGTGGATTGAGGCAGATCATGAAGCCAAGTGAATGAGACATATTTAACCCTATCTGCATGTTTATCCCACGCCCGGAATGTCTCTTGAATGAATTCCCGTTGCATTGCTTCGGAACTTCCAGAAAACTACTTGTTGGGTAACCGGTTTGCTCGATGTAAATTATTCTATTAGGATAGTTCTTTACTAATTCCTCATAGTCAGTACTCACCACAGTTGGCTCCTTGAGACCCATATCATCGTTTGGGTAGTAGGAAACAAGTACGATATCACTCTCCTGATTGATACGCTGAAACTCTTGCGCGAGATCTCGTGTTAAGCCATAGAGCGTTATAGTGAAGCCAACTTTAAGATCTGGCCGCTTGGTTTTCAGGGCTGCCTTTACCTCTTTAAAGAAGCTGCCCCACTCTCGATACTGTTCCTTCTGATCACCCCAGAAAAGATCCATTTCATCTGCCACCGAAAGAAACTCAATATCCACATCAGGGATTTGTGATAATACCCAATTCAACATCTTAAGATAGCGCTCTGCCATGACCGGATCGGTAAACGGAGTATTGAGGAGATCGGCCGGCACTGGTTTACTGGCCGTGTCCACCTATCTGATGTATAGTGCTATCTCTGTTTTAGTCAGCGGGTAGTAGCTGTTGGCGATTTTTAATACATCGCCAGGATCTTCGTATTTCCCCGGCGAGGTTTCTATATCTTTCCAGTTGATCGAAATCGGAACGACTTGCATCCCCGCGCTTCTTTTGCCAGACGAAATGCTTTATCGTAATCGCCATCTTCTGCCATATTGACGTCAATACTTAAGATGCGATCGCCTTTGGGAAGAGAAGTACCAGTTATTTTCTTTGTAGAGTCTTCTGTTGTTACATTACTAAAATTTTGCTGTTGATTACATCCTACAATCAAAATTATTCCACTGAAAACAATACTTATAAAAAGGATATTTCTGCACATTACTTGATTAATTTTAACCTTTTTAATCATTATTTTCAAGTTATTTAAAACTGTTTTTTCAACTTTCAACTAAAATTGGAGGGTTATGATTCTTTATGTATAATCCCAAGACTTCGTATAATGTAGTGCATTATACGGCTTATTTCATTCTAGCTAACTTTTTTGATTTTTGGCACTAAGAACTCGCAAGTGGCGAGAAATTAACCTCAACTGGGATATCAAGTCTAATCTCTTTAAGATCTTTAGCTCTTTTTTTAAAACCAAGAATGCCAATGCTTTTCACTTCTTCTGATTCTTCATCTATTCTCAGGAATACTCCCTGTCCTAACTCAGAGGCATAGCATTTGGATGGTTTTCCTACAGAGATTTCCAAAAAAATCCCCTTCCTCATCATAATAAACTTGCATTGGTCCTTTCATTTTATGTTTTTCACAAAGTAAGCTGTTATTATAAAGCCGTGCTCATTTAAATACTTAACTAAATATTTCTAAACTTTACAATCAAGCCCCTTTCTCTTCTTTGAACTGTCAAAAATCCCAATTACAAATACATTATGGAATTTTTGAGCATGCTCGGAAATTTTGCAATTTTAATAGATAATAAAAACTTCCGACACTTCGCATAAATCTAGGATTTATACAAACTTTTACCGAGAAAGTTTATAAAGAAGCGGTATTAGCATTCTGAGTATGTTTAAAGTCATTGGGACCGACACTTATTTAAAAGAAATTAGCAAGTGGTCTAAAGTTGAGATAGAAGCAGCAGAAAAAATTCCAGAACAACTTAAAGAGAATCCATTTGTCGGTCAGCAATTGAAATACCCTTTCTTAAGAGAAAAGCGAATAAAGGAAAAGAGAGTTTACTATCTCATCTATGAAGACTTGAATTTAGTTCTGCTTGTTGCTGTAAGTGGCAAGAAAGACCAACAATCAACAATAGACCACATTGTATCTCAGTTTAAAGATTATAGAAAAATTGCAGAACAAATTGCTAAGCAAGTCTCTTAAATCTGCCTTGCTTTAGGTCTTCTAGAGAACTAGCAAATTGCCTAATTAAATCAAAATCTAGCTGCTCTAATTTCTTTAATCTTTCGTATTCTTCTTTTGGAATTGTTACGGTTTCCATATCTAAATCAATGGTTGCCCTTATATATAAAAATATCGGTTCTTTCTCGGTAAAAGTACGATTCAAACACTTTAGGGCTAAACAAATGTAAATTTTATTTCGCTTCGCTCCATAAAATTAGGTTGGCATAAAACCCACTCGCCTATTACATCAAGGAAAAAATTCCCATTGCAATTTCCTTTTTGCTTGCTTGAACTTGTGAAGATGCTCGCATGAAATGATGGCAACCTTCCCTTTGCCAGAAGCCTTATTTGAGGTGTTAACGACTTTACTTTACAAAACGCAAAGCTTTTAATATACCTTAATTTTTGACTTTTAAGATGTTTTTGGGTTAATTATTGGGTGAGCTAATACATGAGCGATAAAAGTAAAGAAGACGAAGATTTTACTATAGACTTTTCTGGGATTAAAAAATGGTTTTCTAAAGATAAACCTTCTCCTGATAAGCTCTCTCCTAAGCATGGGCAAGCTGAGTCAAAGAAAGAAGATAGTAAAACAAAGGAAGATGACGAAGAGATAGACATAAGCTTTAACTTCTTTAAAAGAAAAGACAAGGAAAAAAACAAGGAAGAAGCTAAGGATGGTGTTAAAACAGAAAAGATTTCAGGAGCTGAAAAATCACATGAGAAAATAGGGCACAAGGAAGAGGTATCTGAAGATTCTGTAAATATTGATTTTTCTTCTATCAAAAAGATATTCAAAAGAGACAAAAAAGAGCATCATGAGCATAAAAAGGAAAAATTAGAAGAGGATATAAGTATTAATTTTTCTGCAGTTTTATCTTTTCTAAAGAATAATAGATGGCTATTAATTATGATTTTAATTCTAATTCCAATGATAATGAGCAGCGTCGTAAGGATGCATTCTAAAGATCTTTCGCAAACTGACAAATGGGCAGCTGCTTCTGTTTACGGCTTCTACCAAAACCAAATAAAAAGCCAGATTAACAGGCAATACCCAAATCTTCCAGAGCAAAATAAAGATGCTCTAGTACAAGCAGAGTTTCAGAAACTAATCAACCAGCAAGGTGCGCAGCTTGAGCAGATAGTAAGAGACACCTCATATTCCTACAAAGAATTCTTTAAAGACGAGAAAGGCAGAAATTACATACCTGATATAGACCCATATTTTTGGATGCGTTATGCTCGAAATTATCTTACAAAAGGGTATGTCGGCGATATTGTTGTAAATGGTATAGAGTGGGACAATCACCAGTTAGCTCCAATAGGAAGAGGAGCAGACACTTCTCTGCAAAATTATTATTTAGCGTGGCAGTACAAATTCTTGAACTTATTTGCAGATATCAGGCTTGAAGAGAGTAGTGCCCTATTTCCTATCATAATTTCTGCTCTATCAATAATCCCTATATTCTTTATTGGAAGAAGAATTGCGGGAAATGTTGGAGGATTTTTTGCTGCTGCAATGCTTGCAGTAAACGCTGCATTTCTTGGAAGAACTATGTGGGGCCATGCAGACACTGATGGTTGGAATGTTTTCTTTCCGTTAGCTGTGGCTTTTTTCTTTATAGAAGCATTTGAGGCAAATACAAGATATGAAAGAATTATTTATGCAACTTTAGCAGGAATTTTTACTGGAATTTTTGCAAGGGTGTGGATTGGATGGTGGTATATCTATGACTTTATTTTAGCTGCGTCTGGAATTTTTATTATATATTATATTATTATACATTACAACGATTTTAGAAAAGGTTTAAGACTATTTTTCACAGAAAATAAAGTTATACCTAATATGCTCTTTGTATTACTTATTTATGTTATATCTTCTGGAATTTTTGTAACGTTATTTCAACAGTTTAATGTATTTCTAGATGCTCCAACCTCTCCTCTAAAAATAGTGACGTTAAAAGACCCTGTTAGACAAGACCTCTGGCCTAATGTATTTACAACAGTGGCAGAGCTTAATGAAGGTAATCTTAACCAGGTAGTTGGGCAGATGGGTGGCGAACTATTATTTTATATTAGTATACTAGGTATAATTCTCACCCTCCTTAAAAGAAAAGAAGTAGAATTTGATTTAGTCTATGCCCTACTCCTATTGCTCTGTTGGCTTGGCATTGTATTGGGTATATATCTAACATTAAGACAAAATGGAATAGGAAACATATTTCTCATACTAAGCACTATATGTTTGGCAATTGCAGTCTTTATAAGAGGTAAAAAGGTTGAGCTTCAATATGCATTGCTTTTAGCAATATGGTATTTAGCAAGTATTTATGCCAGTTTCAAAGGCGTTAGGTTTACCTTACTGCTTGCGCCAGCTTTTAGCATAGCATTTGGCGTTGCATTAGGAATGTTATATAAGTATGTCACTCAGATAGTTTCAAAGGAGCTAAAAATTGCAACATGGATAACTGGCAGTATATTAATAGTTATATTTAGCTTATTTTTAATAGGCCCAACAAAAGTGGCATATGCCTCTGCAGGGACTGACATTCCAATTATAAACGATGCATGGTACTCCTCACTTAACGCAATAAGAACCAATTCAACTGAAACTGCAATTATAAGCTCATGGTGGGATTTTGGGCATCACTTTAAATATATAGCAGATAGGCCAGTTACCTTTGACGGAACAACTCAGGAATTGCAGCCTGCCCATTGGATTGGCAAAGCACTGCTTACAGATGATGAAGAGCTTTCAGTTGGAATTCTAAGGATGCTTGACTGTGGAAGTTCAAATGCTTTTGACACTTTGTTCAATATCACTCAGGATACTCATAAATCAATAAATATGTTGTATTCAATATTTAAACTGAAAAAAGAAGATGCAAAAAAATTGTTAATTTCTAGGAGTTTAACAGAAGCACAAGCTGATTTAGTATTAAAATATACTCATTGCAACCCTCCTGAAGCATTTATGATTACCTCTGAGGATATGATAGGCAAGTCAGGTGTCTGGGGGCATTTTGGCAGCTGGAATTTCGAAAGAGCTGACATTTATTTTAATGTTAGAAATATGCCAATGGAAGATGGCATTAGATATATGATGGAGAAGTTTAACTACACCGAAGATAGGGCAGAGCAGATATATTTTGAAGTATCCTCTATTATAGATCCTAGAACTGGAAATGCTTGGGTAGCTCCATGGCCTGGCTATGTAAGTGGTATTGGTGGCTGTTCTGTAGAAAAGGACATAGTTACATGCAGTAATCAAATAGAAAGGCAGCCTCTGCAGATAATTATAAACTTAACAGATCATGATGCGTATATTAACAATGTCCCAGGAAAACCTAAGCCTTATAGCTTGGCATACGCAGATAAAGATGGCTTTCATCATAAGATTTTTAATACTAGTAATATAGGATTGTCACTATCTTTAATAAAGGATGGGGGTTCCTATCAGAATTTTTTTAGTAGCCCTGAGCATGCAGCGTCCATGTTCAATAGGCTTTTCTTCTTTGAAGGGGAAAGACTAAGGCATTATAGGCTTTTTCATTTTGCAAAGGGCCTTACTGGCAGTAAAATTTCAGTATGGAGACTTGATTGGGAAGGAGGTGAACCTAATATGGCTGAGAAATTTAAGGAGAAAGCAGAGGTTAAAAGTGGAGACACTGTTGGCGTAAATTATATACTCTGGCTAGAGAACGAGACTATAGTAGATTCTTCTATAGTTGATTGGATAGAAAAAAATATAACGCAAGATATTGATTTCAGTAAGCTCGAGACTAATTTGTTATCATTTGTAGTTGGAAAAGGAGAAGTTATAAGCGGTTTTGAAGAAAGGATAGTCGGAATGAAACTTAATGAGGAAAAGATATTTACAGTAAGCCCTGAAAAGGGTTATGGCACAGATCCTTCAAAGCACCCATTGGCTAATAAGACTCTAACATTTAGAGTTAGGATTGAGAAGATAAGGTAAAAGAAATGAATAAATAAAAATAATTAGGATTACTAAGTATCAAAATTTATTGCTATTACAACAATTTGTAAACGAGTTTTGATTCGCAAAACTGTGCCAAAGGTCCGCTAATCCATGAAGAAAACATGAATGAAGCGGACAGGTATAGTCACTCACGTTCCTATATAGTCACTAATGTTCCTGTATCCCTCTGGGATAT
>CAZBGH010000016.1:0-14565 GCA_964491335.1 uncultured Methanosarcinales archaeon
CAGACTAAATAAAATTTTCACTACTTAATTATAGTTACTAATCGAAAGGTTTAAATACTTGTCGTGATACTTAATGATTTTGAGACTAGAATATAAAATGTAGGAATGATCAAAAATGGTTTTACCACTATTAGAAAAGTATCTAATCAAATATCAATTATGGAGCAGCACTAAAGATGGGCAAGAACCTATTGACCCATTTTACGTTAGGTTAGAAGATGGATCTTTATATGAAGTATCGCAATTGATGGACAGGATACAAGGTAAGCCATTAGATGCAAGAGTTTCACCTGATGGGATACAACTAATACTACATTAAACGATCTTTTAGCTAGGAAAAAAGCTGTGATATTTGGCAGATTTGGTAGGTTTGCAGATATAATTGTTGATTGTAATGGCAATATAAGAATTTCAAGGAATCATGGATCAATCTCTCTTGATGGTGGTAATTTAGTATATAATGACACATCAAAAAACGGCTCATTAGTTGAAACTTACAACGGAGAAAAAATACCAACAAGGAGGGGTGATGTGGTAACATTGATTCCTGCAGATTTTGATGGTTCTGAGAAAAGTGTTAGAATAAGTTTTGCAAATGTGCAAGTTCCTGATTATATTCCTAGAACAAACTATACTCTTGAGATTATACTTAAATCAAAAGAATTGAGAGAATCACAAAGTTTGCCTAATCAATAAGTTTTACACTTAAAATTTTGCCTCTCGTCTAATCTTTACTTAATCTTATATATTAGAGAAACGCATTCATTTCCTACCAAAATTAAAGAATTTCTCTACAGAAACATCTTCAGTTTTATAGTTTCCAAGCCTGGGGTGAGGGCTTTCTCCTTTAGCATGCTCTGATGTTGGGCTCATAACAGGTCTTGTTGGTGCCTTAACTTGCATAAAGCCTTCAACTTGTATATCATCAGGAACTTTAATTGTATTATTATTGCTTTGAGTTGGTACTGTTAGTAGGGCCCTATCTGCTTTCAACTTTTCTACTTCTTTTTTTAAAGAGGATATCTCTACCACTAGGTTTTCTATTTTAATCTCTAATTTCTTAGATGCCATATTAATCATAAGCTCAAATTGTTTCTGATGCAAAAAATCACTGTTTTCCATCTTATTTGTAAGTTCTTTTATCTCAACCTTAATAGGCTCAGAATTAAGCTCTTTTACAAGTTCTTTTATTCTAGCATCTACCATATAGCTACCTCGAATTACTTTTATATTAATAAATAATTTATAATTATTGTTTGTTTACAAAGTTCTCCTTTATAAACTGGACCATCATGTCATTTCCAGCTAGAGTGTAAGATTTGAGGGCTGCTATCACAAGACCTTCTCTAAGACATGTATCCCCTAGTGAAGATAGCCTTCCTTTGTCAGCTGCTAGTTCATATGCCTTTGCAGCCAGAGCAATTTGTCTCTCACTAAGACATTTATCACCTAGCTCTGCTAATTTTTGCTTATTGTCTATAGCACTGAACACTTCAATAGCATACTCCCATTTTTCTTTTAGCATACATTCCTCTCCAACTTTTACTAATTTCTCTGTTGCTGATACACTTTTGAAAGCCTTAATTGCATCAATTATATGACCCTCTTCTAGGCATTTATCACCAATATGTAGCAGTCTATCTTTGTTATCTGCTAATCTATAGGCATCAATAGCACTACTAAACAGTCCAACTGACTCGTAATCATCGCCAATTGTTGTGAGCTTTTTACTATTTCCAGCTAGAATATAAGCCTTTATTGCTTCGTTAATCCTTCCTTTTTTCAAATACTCATCTCCTAAAGAATTCAGCAAACCTGTCCTCATTTCATCGCTAAACATTGAGAAGTTTATATTGTCAATACCCTTGTCTATTAAGGTAGGAACTATTTTCTTAAAATTGTCAATACTTGGACCTTTAACCTCAATCATATCCCTATTGCTTTCTACAATGTCAAACACCATCTTTTGAATAATCCTTTCACTTTCAACTGCCATTTTTGTCACCTTCTTTTATTGCCAAAAACCACCTTTTAAGAGTAGTGGAACTCCGATGTTTAAAGATAAATGCCTCTATTTTAGATGGCACTCATAGAGGTGGTATAGTATTTAGTATACTAATATATAAATCTTACGGTTTGTTTACAGATTAATAAGCATGGAGTAAGACTCTAATATAGTACCTAGTTACTTTGTTGGAAGACTATAATTAGAAATAAAATCTTCTTTAAAGCTTGAAAATCTATGCTCTTCTATTGATTTTCTTGCATTTTCAAGAAGGGTTTGAATGAAAAATAAGTTATGAAATGATAAAAGACTCATGGCTAATGGCTCTTTCATTCTGAAGAGATAATGTAAATATGCCCTTGTATATTGCTTACATACAAAACACCTGCAATTTTCATCTAGAGGGCATAATTGATTTTTGTTTTCTTGTTTATTGATCCTTAGTTTACCATTAATAGTAAAAATAGCTCCATGCCTGGCATTCTGTGTAGGAAAAGTGCTATCAAAAATATCTATTCCATGGCTAATTGATTCTAGTAAATCCTCAGGACTTCCAACTCCCATTAAATACTTTGGTTTATCTTCAGGAATAGCTTTTGTGGTTATATCTACCATTTGATACATTAAATCTTTAGACTCTCCAATACATAATCCGCCAATTGCAACGCCATCAAAACCTAAGCTAGATATAAACTCTGAGCTTTCTTTCCTAAGCTCTGAAAAAACTCCTCCCTGACATATTCCAAATAAAAGCTGTCCATCCTTATTATGACTACTCTTGCATATTTTAGCCCATTTATGAGTCCTGAGCATTGAATCCTTAACTCCCTCATAATTATTCCCTTCTTTAGTATAATTTGGCACATCATCTAAAGCCATTATTACATCTGCTCCTAGAGAATTCTGGATTTCTATAGCTTGTTTTGGTGTTAAAAGAAATTTATTTCCATTGAAAGGACTTCTAAACATAACCCCATCACCTATAATATTAAGTAGAAATCCCTTTTTAAGTATCTGAAAACCGCCTGAATCTGTAAATATTACATTATTCCAGTTCATAAATTTATGAATCCCTTGCTCTTTAACAATATCATAATTAGTTAGAAAGAGTATAAGTGCATTAGAAATAAAAGCTCTAGTCCTAGTTTCTCTTAACTGCTCTTGGTTAATATGCTTAATAGCTGCCTTAGTTGCAACTGGCATAAAGCAAGGAGTTTCTAGTCTGCCATGCAAAGTCATAAGCCTACCATTTCTTGCTTTATTATCTGCTACCAACATTTCGAACATAACTTGCTTAGAATTCCATAGTTAATAAAAATTTATTGTAACTGAGGCTAGTATGAAACCCTTCCCAGCATCAATACCGCAGCTCGTCTATAAAACTGTTAAGCTCGTCGCGAGGGGTTGCTCCCTACTGGAACGCAGAGCCTGACTATAAGACATAGAATAGCGAGGACAGATGCTGGCGAGCGAAGCGAGGGTTTCACAAAAGCCCCTAACTGAGAAAAGTATATATACAATAAAAATTTGTAAAAAAATGAAAATGGATATCCAGAGTTATCTTAAGGAGTGGGCATTGAATTATTTTAAGAACAGGGATTTAATAGCAAGAAATATAGAGAAAATAGATTCTAATGACGGAGATTTAGTTATCAAATATAAAGACAGGACAGAAACAGTTAAGCCTTTAGGCAATCTTTCAGATTTTAATGTAAAACAGAAGTCTAATGACTATATTAATCTTATATGCTTTAACACTCGTAACAACTTTGACTTCTTGCTAAAAAACTGGGAAGACTTTATTGAATTTTTGAACTTAAAGATACTTTTTATTAACCCTTTTTCAGAAACAGAGCATAAATGGATAATATCTCCTAGTGTACATGTAAGAATATCAGATGACCAGTCATTAAAGAAAGGCTTGCTGGCAATATTTGAAACAGTATCTGTATTACATGACGAAGAGATAGGTGACAATATTAAAAATATAGAGAGGTTATAGGCTAAAAATCAAAATATTAGAAACTTATAGATAGAAAACAATTAAAGGAATAATTAAGCCTATAACTATACCCCATATAACCTCTACTATTGTATGCCCTATTGTATCGATTTCGTTAAAGTTAATTTTGATTTTCTTCCTAATCTGCTCAAATCTTTTATCTATCTTTGCCCTAATATTTATAGCATCATGCACAATTATTACAGTTAAACTAGCTACAATTATAAACAGAGTAGAATTAAACCCTTCTGCTAAGCCAACTGATAAAGCTAATGCTGTTGAAAAAGCTACATGCGAACTAGGCATGCCTCCTGTTGCATATAATAACTCTTTACTAAACCCCCTCTTGCTATAATTAATACCAAGTTTTATAAGAAAAGACATAAGCCAAGCTAGGACAACAGACCATACAATCTTATTAGTTAGTAATCCAATTAATTCTTTCATTTTTGAGTACGGTAGCCGGGAATCGAACCCGGGCCTCAAGCTATCTCCTAACAATGGGAAGCTCGAATCATACCATAATCCCATCTTGCAATGTTTAGACTACTACCGTATAAGAAGTTAGTTATAAACACTTTGTTTTAATAGTTTTTGATTATAATAGAGTTCTATCAGATGAAAAAGATAACAACTTGCATTACTAGGCCCTCTAAGAGCCTGTGCTAAGAGTCCTCCAATCATGGCAGGAAAGTAATGTAGCTGGCAAATATGTAGTTGTGACTAATGGTGCAAATTAAAAAAATAAATTAAATTTTTATTCTTCCTCATCTTCTGGGTTGTATGAAGGCACTGCTGCCTTGCTGATTATCATTATATCCCCAACAGATTTCACAAGCTGGTGGGGGACTATTACTCCTTTTGCTGAGCCCAATACTTTGACAAGAAAAGAGTTCTTAGTTGCTCTTACTCTCCATCCAAAAACTTTATTCTGTGTCAATATTGATTCTTCAACATCACCAAAATATTCTCCAGAATCAGTAAAAACTTTCATATCGTATGTCTCTGATATCTTTTTTAACTTTAACATCTTAAGTCCTCCTTTATTACTGTTATTAATCTACTACCCATTTTGTGACAAGGCATATATAAATATTTTCATTTTGGAGCGTTATTGAAAAGTCCGAAGTTGCCATCAATATAGTGAAGGTTAATGAGCCAAGACTTCAGGCACGTTTCGAGGCATCGAAAACTGAGAGTTTTCGGGTGCTCAAAAATCTTAGATTTTTGACATTCCAGAGAGAAACGTACAAGCTAAACTGTTAAGCGAACCTGAACCGATGGCAACCGAAGCGAATGCGAAGGGACTTTTCAATGAGACCCATTTTGGTATCTATTTTAGAATAGAGAAAAGTAGATAGAAACTATTAAATAGTATACAATGACAAATTATGAGGGTGAAATGCTATGGCTTTGTATCCTATAAGCGATACAATAGATAAGATAAAGAGATACTATAGGTTTAGTCTTGACGAGCTTAAATCTATTATAATTATGATTATCGTAGCTGCTTTTATAGTTTCTTTTAAAGGATGGGGTGACCAAATCTTTGATTTTACAATAGGTATAAAGAATTTTTTTAAGGCTTTGCTGATAATGACTGCTATAATTTTAACACATTTAAGCTGTCAGAGAATTGCAGCATTGCATGCAGGATTTAGAGCTGAGCATAAACTGTGGTGGTTTGGCATTATTTTAGGGTTGATACTGGTTTTAGTTTCTAATGGTAATTTTTGGTTTCTTGGCTTTTCAGGTCTTTTTATACATCACCTAGCTGTCCATAGGTTAGGATACTTTAGATATGGTACTAATACTCTTGCTTTCAGCATGGCTTCGATAGCAGGACCGTTATCAGTGATTATTCTTGGCACATTTGTTAAAACTATTGACTTATACATAACAGGAAATATTATTTTTATCAATCATGAACTTATTCATGAATTTTTTGTCTTATCATGGGTTTATGCAGCTTATAACTTGTTGCCAATACCTCCATTAGATGGCAGTAGAATCTTTTTTCAGTCAAGATTGATGTATGTATTTATATTTGGAAGTATTGTAGGATATGCCGTGCTAGTAAAATTTTTTGGTATATTTTCTTATATATATGCATTAATTATTGGTGTTGGATTTTGGGTAATATATTATATCGCTTTTGAGAAAGGTTGGTGGGAAGGAATTGTTCCAAGACCACCTGGGATCTAAAAATTACTTATATTTAAGATATTTAATAAAATGAAATGCAAAGCATTTCATATATAAAAACAAGTTTTATAAAATGAGGCTCTATAAAAAAGGGGAGGCTAGTCTTTGGGAGGATTGGGTAGAGATATTATCTTTTATACTGCTTATAATAGGATTCTTGTTGTCTTTAAGGGTACCAAGTGCTGTGATAAGCTATCTAGTGATATTCCTAGCTGGGATGGTTGGGGGGAGATTGCTTTATAAGTATAAATTTCACCTTAAGTTCACTTGGATTTTAGTAATTTTTGGTTTTCTAGTTGGATTTGTAATTGGATCAACCTATGGTGATACTAAAATCATAATATTATTATTTATAATTGGTAATGCTACCAGTTATTATTTACATGACCAAGGATACCTCAGTACTGCAGAATATTAGCAGCAATGTTTGGAAACTAAAGGCAAATTCTAATATATACTTAATTAAATTAGATAGAAGAGCCATATTAGTAGATGCTGGTGACAGAGCATTTAGAAGAGATGTAGAAATGTTCTTAGCAAAGATGGTAGACTTTGATAAGATACAAAAGGTTTTCTTTACACATCTTCATTTTGACCATATAGGTAACTTTGATCTTTTTAGAAATGCCGAGTTCTATGCATCTGCAAGGGAGATTGAGGATTTAAAGAGAAATAAAATAGAAACTACTCTTAATACTGATATTTCTGAAAAATTTAATATTAATCTAAAGGCTTTTGACAAAGATATGGAGCTGAAAGTAATTGAAACACCTGGGCATACTAGAGGAAGTGTATGCTTCTGGTATGAAAAAGAAAAGCTTTTATTTACTGGGGATACTATTTTTAAAAAGAATATTCTTGGAAGAACTGATTTACCAACTTCTATACATGAAATGATGAACGAGTCAATATTAAAACTATTGAATTATAATTTCAAGAAGATGTGTCCAGGCCATGATTACTAGGCAAATTATATAAATATTCTATACTTCTCTTGAGACATGATCAAGAATTTCACTCCTAGACTTTACCAGGAAACAATTCTAGCAACTTGTGCAGAAAGAAATACTTTAGTAGTATTACCTACTGGACTAGGAAAAACAAACATTTTCCTTATGGTTGCTGCTGAAAGGCTAAATAGATTTCCTAATTCAAAAATTCTTTTATTGGGGCCAACGAAGCCATTGATTGACCAATATTATAATGTTTTTATAGATCATTTTGAGATAGCTAAGGAGGATCTCGCTATATTCACAGGGTTGGTTTCACCTGAGAAAAGAACTGAGTTATGGAAGCCTGCTAGAATTATCTTTAGCACTCCTCAAGGGCTAGAGAACGATATTATCTCTAGAAAAATCTTGTTGGAAGAAGTGTCTTTATTAGGGTTTGATGAGGCCCATAGAGCTGTAGGAAATTATTCTTATGTTTTCATTGCAAAACAGTATATGAAAACAGCAAGATATCCAAGAATAATAGCACTTACAGCCTCGCCAGGTAGTGATATGGAAAAGATTAAAGAAGTTTGTACTAACTTGTTTATTGAGGATATTGAGGTAAGGACATACGAAGATCCAGATGTAAGATCCTATATACAAGATATTGACATTAAATTGATAAAAGTTGATCTGCCAGATGAATTTAAGAAAATAGGCATATATTTGAAAGAGTGCATTGACTCTAAGGTTAGGCTACTGAGGAATTTTGGGTATGTTACTTACAATCTTTTAAATGCAAGCAAAAAGGAAATACTTGAGTTACAGGCGACATTACATAAAGAGATAATAAGGGGAAATAAGGATTTTAATATTTTAAAGTCTGTATCCTTACTTGCTGAAGTCATTAAGGCTCAGCATGCTTTAGAACTTTTAGAGACTCAAGGAGTAAGGTCACTTTACAATTACATGGATAAGATCTATTCTGAAAGCCTAAGGACAAAAGTAAAGGCTGTGAAAAATCTGGCAAAAGACGTTAATTTCAAGAATGCTTTTATCCTCATTAGAAATCTTTATGAACTGAATGTGGAGCATCCTAAATTAACAGAGCTGAAGAGACTAGTTGAAGAGGAAAGTAAAGAAGACAAGAAGATAATAGTTTTTACTCAGTTTAGAGATTCTGCATTGCAGATAGTTGAACAGTTGAATAAAATTCCTAATGTAAAGTCTACGATTTTTGTTGGTCAGACGAAGAAGGGAGAAACTGGGCTAAGCCAAAGGGAACAGAAGATTATACTTGATAATTTTAGGAATAATGAGTTTAATATTTTAGTCTGTACATCAATAGGAGAAGAAGGACTTGATATACCTAGAGTTGATTTAGTAATCTTCTATGAGCCAATACCATCTGCCATAAGGCAGATACAAAGAAGAGGTAGAACTGGTAGACATGAAAAAGGTAGAGTAATTATATTAATGACCTCTAATACAAGAGACGAAACTTATCATTGGGTTGCTAGAAATAAGGAAAACAGGATGTACAAAAATTTAAATGAATTGAAAAGAAAAGTTATGAAAATGGAACAGCCTGAAAAGCTTACTGATTATATGAAGAAGGAAGAAATAGTAGTGTTTGCAGATTACAGAGAAAAAGGCTCTGGTGTTTTAAGAGAGCTAATGGAGCTTGGCATTGTAATTAAGCTAGAGAAATTAAATGCTGGAGATTACATTGCAAGCTCTAGAGTTGGGATTGAAATTAAAAATGTGCTGGATTTTGTTAACTCAATCATAGATGGCAGACTGCTTTATCAGGTTAGGGATTTAAAGTATGCTTTTGAAAGGCCTTTGCTGATAATTGAAGGTGAGGAAGATATTTACTCAGTTAGAAAAGTTCATCCTAATGCCATAAGAGGAATGTTAGCTACAATAGCAATAAGCTATGGCATTCCAATTTTGCAGACAAGAAATAGTAAAGAAACCTCATCTGTAATTGCAATAATTGCTAAAAGAGAGCAACAAGATATTTCTAATGACTTTCAAGTACATGCAGGCAAACCAGCTTCACTGCAAGAACTCCAAGAATATATTGTTTCTTCATTGCCTGGTGTTGGTGGTGTATTAAGCAAGCCTCTGCTTAAAGAATTCAAGACTGTAAGGAACATAATGAATGCTACAGTTGAAGACCTTCAGAAAGTTGAAAAAATAGGCCCAAAAAAGGCTAAGGATATCAGGGATGTGGTTGATAGTGAGTATAAGGGCAACTAGTTACAATCAATGAAAAAGCAAAAGAATAGTTCAAAAGGATATTTTTATAGAAATAGTCTAGAAGGGTTTAATGCAAAGATTTTATTAGAGCATTTGTTTAAACAAGCTGGTTATGAAACTTATCCGTTTGGATATGAAAGTCTATTTAGTAGGATTACATAAAAAATCAAACGTGAAGGAGAAAATACCGATACTATTCTAAGGATAAGAAGCATGCCAGATTTGCTGGTTATAAGTAATGATAGAAAAAGTGTCTATTTAATTGAAGCAAAGTTTACAAGCCACACTGATTTAACTAAATATGCTCAACGTAAAGACAAGATAGACAGCTATATAAAATATTGGAATGATTCTGTAATTGTTATTATTGTTCCTGCAAAAGAATATATCTATGCACAAAAAGTGTCCAAAATAAATCCAAAGAAGAGTTATTATTATAATAAGTTTGGGAGTGAAGTTTATGATTTTAATTTGGAAAGAGATTTTATTCCTATATGTGAAATTTTTCCAGAGATTACCAGGGAAATGATAGAAGATGTAAAGGACACAATAAATAGAATAAAAAACAGGAGTTAGACCTTAGACCCTCATCTGCTTTAATCTCTTAACTCTCTCATTCATTGGTGGATGCGTTGAAAGCAAAGAAAGCATTGCGCTTCCTCTAAAAGGATTCACAATAAACAATGAAGATGTTGCCTCACTCCCTAATTTCATAGGAACCTTGCTTCCAGATTCTAGCTTTTCAAGAGCTGATGCTAAGCTTAAAGGATCTTTAATTGTCTTAGCTCCTGACTCATCTGCAATATATTCTCTTGATCTTGAGATAGCAAGTTGGATAATCATAGCTACTATAGGTGTTAGAATTCCTATAATAAGTAATGATATTATGTTATTTCTTCCGCTATCATCATTACTTCCAAAGATAGCTGACCAACGTGTCATTGCTCCTATATAAGATATGACGCCTGCTATTGCTGCAGCAATCGTTGTAATAAGAACATCTCTATTCTTAACATGCGATATTTCATGCGCAGTAACTCCTCTAAGCTCATTTTTATCCAGCAGTTTTAATATCCCTTGTGTAAATGCAACACTAGCATTACTAGGGTTTCTTCCAGTAGCAAACGCATTTGGTTGCTCACTAGGAATAATATAAACTTTAGGCTTAGGAACTCTAGCTAATATAGTTATATCTTCAACCATTTTATGCAACTCTTTGTATTCTTTCCCATCAGCAGGCTTTGCTCTATATATCCATAATGCAATCTTATCAGAATACCAATAAATTAAGAAATTAAATCCAAGAGAAAATACTAAAGCAACTGTCATGCCTAAATTCCCGCCTAGAAGCCTTCCCATGACTAGCAAAATTCCAGTGAGGATCCCTATCAAGATGACTGTTTTTAACTGATTTTTGATTGTCATAACCTTAGGTAAAGATTTTGTATTTAAAAGTTTAATGTTTTATTATTCAGCTTTTCCATTTAATAGAACATCCAAGTGAATAAAGGAACTCCTGCTTAGGCTTCTTTCCTTGCAAGACTGCTTCAATAGCTTCTTCCATATCGAACTTAGTTGCCTTTTGTCCAGGTTCTAAGGCATCATCAAATCTTCCATGATAAACTAATTCCTGCCTTGAATCAAATAAAAACGGATCAGGAGTGCATGAAGCACCATAAGCCTTAGCAACTTCTTGGCTTTCATCTTGCAGGTAAATAAAATTAAAATTCTTAGCTTTAGCAGTCTCCACCATTCCTTCATAGCTGTCTTCAGGATAATTCTCAGATTCATTAGAATTAATTCCTACTAGTATTAAGCCTTTATCCTTATACTTAGCTTGTAAATTCTTTATAGTATCTAACTTAGCCTTAACATAAGGACAGTGGTTGCACATAAATACAATCAATAATGCCTTTGCACCCTTAAAATCATTCAAGCTGTAATATTTCCCATCAACAGCTTTTAAATTAAAATATGGAGCCTTATCCTCAATCTTCAGTTTTTGTAGAGATTGCATTGCCATTTTAATGAATGAAAAATATTTTTATTTAAATATGTTATGTATTTAAAAGGGAAAATATATATAGCTATAAGCTATTCTAAATACAAGAGGTCATATGGGAAAAATTGGATCTAAAAAGGTTGTAACTGTATTGGATATACCATTTATTTTAAAGAAAAGTAAAAAAGTGTATTTAGCAGAATGCTTAGATTTAAACATAGTAACTCGGGGGATGACCCTAAAAGCCACTAAAAAGAATATTAAAGAAGCAATTAATCTTCATCTTAAAAGTGCCTCTGAGCTTGGTATATTAGATGAAGAATTAGAAAAACTAGGAGTTGTTAGAAAAGACAATAAATTTGAAGTATCTAAAACGCAGATACAAATAGGGCATATTCCAATAGAAATACCTTCTTAATCACAGTTTATTAATAAAATCATCTTTATCTATTTTCGCTTTTCTTAATATTGCTAACAAAGTACCTTTATCCAATTCTTTGTGGTAAGGTATTGTTATAATGTCCTTTTCATTCTCTTTTTTAAGGGTAATATGGCTTCCTTGCCGGCGATGTATTGTCCATTCATAATATTTTGTGAGTATTTTAACAGCTTCAAGCCCTGGTATATTTCTAGGTAATTTCATTTAGACCTCCAATATATAATATACTTGGATTATATAAACAGCTACCCTGTAAGAGATATAATTTAATTATACATAACAATAACAAGCTTTATAAATTTACATATAATAAATTTAAATGATATTATAAAGAGGTAATTTTGAATTTTTCTTGGGTTGAAATGATTTATATACTGTAGTATAATAGTACTTATAAATAAAATTAATTATAATTAAATTATAATGAGAGGAGAACCAATAGAAGAAAAAAGAACTAGAGGAAAACCTAATAAAGAAGAGGCTGATAAGAGATATTACTGTTTCTTATTTTATATACTGAATAATTTTAACGGAGTTAGAACCACAGATATAAATAGAGATTTTTTAGTAAGGTATCACATCTCTTCATCAATGCAATCAAAATATCCAAAGATGTTGGAAAAACAAGGGATAGTATTCAAAGAAAAAGATTTATGGAAAGTTAGGAGAGATTTTGATACATTTAAGCGAATATTTAACATGGTGAATAAAGAAGAGGATATCACAAACTATGCCATTTCTGGTATAAAGAAAAAAATAGCATTTGTCACCTCAAAATATTTTGAATTTGTGATTAATAAGTATTCTTCGCAATTAATAATTGTTCCTCCTTCTGATGACGGTGATGATAGAAGAGTAATAAAACTCATTATATGTTTATCCCCCACTGCTTTAAACTTGGTAATGAATGATTTGTTTTATAGTAACATGAATCGAACAGCATATACAATTCGAGATTATTCTGGAAATAGATGTTTTGTTCAAAATACACTAAAAAAATTATTAATGTTAAATGCTGATAAACTAAAAATAAATAACTATAAGCTCATTGAATTACTGCTCAATTGTATGATTATAGATTACTTTAAAAATTTAACTTATTTACATTTTATAGAACTTTATCGAAATAAATATCATGGTAGATGGAATAAAGAAATAGAAGAAAACTTAGGATTCTTGGCACAAAAGATAAGAGAAAATAATCATACGTATATGTTGCCTGAAGGAACTATAGAATACTATGGTAACTTAGGGAAAGTAAAGGGGATAGTTCGGTAAAAATTTTAAGCTGTTATATAAAATAGTAGATTCTTTATTTTTGTGTATTTATCTTTATTCTACTGCAATATAGTCTGCACATACCTAGTCAATCCCTCTATCTGCCTCAACTTTGTTCTCTTAAACAAGAAGTTCCTAGGTTTATCATTTACCTTAACTCCATGTCTTCTAAGGCTAGAATTAAGCTTTCCATACAATTCCTTACCTTTTTTATCTAAGTCTGTTAAGATGATAACTCCTTTTCCATTAATATTCTGAAATGAAATGTCTTCAACTAATTGGTACATTGGTTTTTTGTTTAAAATCAGAATATTAGTTATACCAAAATTCTCTAATGCTTGTTTGTCCTTCTGTCCTTCTACAATAATATATTCCTCCGAGTTTTTTAAATTGTGAAGCCAATTTTCTATTTCTCTAGATAAATGCATTTTATTTAACTCTTTTTGTTTATGTCAAAAACCATCCATGAGAGATTAGGGTGTATTCAGTTGTATAAATATTTTTTTGTTATTGTCCTAAACCTGATTTATAACCCAAAAGACTCTGTGAACTCTTTTATTTTTTTATAATCGTTTAAAAATTTAATCCCGTCATCTGTAAGTTTATAGAATAAATGTTCTTTGACTCTTTCTTCATCTATTAGTTTCTTTGTTTTTAACTCTTCAATATACTTCTTCATACTTATATGGGAAAGATTGGATTTATATAGAAGATGCGTAGGCTTGATTCTACCATTTTTGTTATATATTGCATTAAGAATATCATATATTATTGTTATTCTGTCTCTTCTTTCTACCATTTTTATTATTTTTAGTGCTCTATTTTCTGGATATTCTTATCATGACATAAAAAAGCAAAAGATAACTTGTGATCTGAAAGCCTTGCCCGATATAGTAGAATATCTTCCCTAGATTTGTTTGCAGAAAATAGTCTAAGATAAGGGCTAAGAATATCAGTTGTGCTAAAGTTAATATTCCAAATATACAAAAGGTTGCTAATGCAAGCCTTGATTTTCTTTCCTTATAGTTGAAATAAAGCTGGACAGTAGTGAAACTCAGAATTAGGCTATATAGCAGGTAAAAGGCTGTATAATGATCTCTTGAGTATATAGCAGATATTAAGGCAAAAACTATCAAAAGAGCTATAATCTTTCTATCACTTATCTTTAAAGTCATAAGCATAATCCCTGTAAATGCCATCAGCGTGAGAGCTCTAAAGGCAAATATACCCCAGTTGAAAATTGGCAAGAGAGCTTTTGCTTGTGAAGGGATAATATAATAAATAACAACATTGGAAAGAGCTTTCATAAAGAAGGCAGAAGCTATTAACACAAAAGCGATGGAGTAGTAATAGTACTTCTTATCATTTGTAAACCTATAAGCCTTATAACTAAAGCCAACTATTAAAAGGGCTATAAACATAGATATAAGCTGTAAT